>CAVCDC010000168.1:0-2034 GCA_963600865.1 Firmicutes bacterium CAG:103 | reverse complement strand
CAAGCCCCGCACAGGGGACTGTGGCACTACAGCTACCCCCTATCGAACATTGCGCCGCAAAATTAATAAATAATTCAATAACAACAAAATAATCAACAAGAAAAGCGTTGTAGTTTCAGAGTCTGTCTTCTTCGTTATCACCACGCTTGTTGTCCTGTTTTGACGGAAGAAGAACAAAAGTTTGGCGTTTTCAAATTTTATGCGTATTTTTGCGCGAAAATTCAAAAACGGGAAAAGAAAAGACTATGGAATATATGTCACAAGAAGGCTACGACGAGCTCGTTGCCGAACTGAAGCACCTGACACAGGTGGAGTTGCCGGCAGTGCGCGATGCCATTGCCGAGGCGAGGGACAAGGGCGACCTGAGTGAGAACTTCGAGTATCATGCCGCCAAGCGAGAGCAGGGAAAACTGCTTAGCAGAATCCGCTTTAAGCAAAAAGTGTTGGAGAACGCACGCGTCATAGACAAGTCGCGGTTGAAGGCCGACACCGTGGGACTGCTGAGCAAGGTGAAGATTACCAATCTCGGCAACAAGTGCAGCATGACATATACCATTGTCAATCCGCACGAGGCCGACCTGCATAGCGGGAAGATATCCATCAAGTCGCCCATCGCCCATGCCCTCTTGGGCAAGAAGGCGGGCGACGAGGTGATGGTGAAGGTGCCGGCTGGTCTGCTGAAATTCCGCATAGACAGCGTGGAACTGTAAGGGGATATTATTGTATCCTGTGCTCGGGGTGCAGTATGTCGGTGTAAATCAAGTTCTTCTTAGCTTTTACCTTCTTCGCCTTGAAGAGCTGTCTTACAGTGACGAAGCGGTAGCCCTGAGACTGCAGGATGGGGATGATGCGGTCTACCGCTTTCACGGTCTGCTCGTTGCCCTCGAAGTCGTGCAGCAAGTAGATGAGCCCGTCCTTGGCACTTGCCGTGATACGCCTTGCCCGTTCGTCGACGGAGATGCTGTCGAGCCAGTCCTCGCAGCCCTCTCCGCAGATGAAGCCAAGGTCGATGGTGTCATACATCTTCTGGTCGACGTTGATGTAAGGAGGGCGGAAGAACTTAGGCTTTTCTCCAGTATATTTTTTTACTAAGGCAGACGTAGCCTTCACCTCATAGCGGATGCTGTCGGGCGAGAGCTGCGACATGGCGCTGTGGGTAAGGCTGTGGTTCTCTATGTCGTGACCCTCCTCATGGGCACGAGCCATGACGCGGGCGCTCTCCTCGTTGATGTTCTTTCCTATCACGAAGAAGGAGGCTTTTACCCCGTGCTTCTTCAGCACGTCGAGCATGTGGACGGTCGTGGTGGTGTTGGGGCCATCGTCAAAGCTAAGGGCGATGAGCTTGTCCTGCGCCTGGAGAGCGTGGAGGGATAGCAGGGCGAACACTGCTGTCAGTAATTTCCTTTTCATAGGCTTCTCGTTCTGTAATTTTCAGTTTTTAGTTATATGCTCCGCAAAGGTACGGTTTTTTGTTGTAACTTACAAAAGGAAATAGGATTTCTCTTAGTCTTTTGAACGATTTTTCCCATGAAAAAGACAAAGAATCTATTTTAGTAACGGTTAAAAAATCCCCTAAATCCTTGTGCTTCCAGAATAAAGTGGTAATTTTGCTGCACATTCTAAAACATTAGAGGGAATAGTATGGATGAGAGATAAGGTACATAAATATCGTAGAATTTTGGGATGGAGAACCTTCAGATGAAACAGGAAAGGAAAAAATATAATAATAGAATAACAATGAAGTACCAAAACAAATGGGTGGGAGTGGCTTTGATAGCCGCATCCTTAGTGCTGGCATCGTGCGCCGGCGACAACAACGACCCTACGACAGGAGTAGAACCGGTGGTGACAGAACTCACCGACGATGTCTGCGACGCCTTGGGCAAGAGCTCCATCGAAGAGTTCCTGGCTTTTGCCAAGACCCCGCGTTGCAGCTTTTACTCCACCAAGAGCAGCGCCTACCTCGTGGAATGGGCAAGGAAACACAATCTGGAATATGGCGTGGACGACTCGCTCAACGTATGGATCGACGTG
>CAVCDC010000167.1:0-2172 GCA_963600865.1 Firmicutes bacterium CAG:103 | reverse complement strand
TGGTTTCTTTGTACTTTTGCACGGTCTGAGCGGCCATGCCTTTGCCACAAACGAGATAGCGCAACACTTCGGCAAGGCATATCAGTCGCAAAGACGAGACCATGAGGTCATGTTTAATCCAAGAGTATAGAATAAAACAGGAAGTGTTGCGACCCGATTCCTTATGAAGAAAACACTACTTTTTCTGACGATGCTGTTCGTGGCCGTTGCCGGTTTTGCCGACGGCGAAGAGCTTGGCATCTACAACCGCACCGACCTCGGATCGTTCTGGAGATACGATTTCCGCTATCTCACCACCGACACCGACGGCGTCAGTCCCATCACTCTCTCGGCGGCGATATTCATGCACAAGGACCTGTACAGCAAAAAGATGGACGGCAAGGGCTGCATCCTGCTGAACCACTACACCATCACCAACGATGCCGACCGTCCCACCAACGTGACCATGCTCAGCCAACTTGAGGGCGCACTCACCATGAGCAAGTATTTCATCATCGAGTCTGACGGCATCGGTTTCGGACTCACCAAAGACCGTCAGCAGCCTTATCTCCAGGGACGCATCCTGGGCAAGGCCGACATCGACGCGTTCCTCGCCGGTCGCAAACTGATTAGCGAAGAGGGCTTTTCTTATGGCGACGCCGTGATCAACATGGGCTACTCGCAGGGCGGTTTCCTCGGTGCATGGGTAGACCGCTTGGTGAGCGAGGGCTACCGCAGCGACGAGTTGCCGAAGATCGACTACACCTTCATCGGCGGCGGTTCGTATGACATCTATTCCACCTATCTCGAAATCATCAAGGACTATGTGACGCGCTATCCCGTGGCGTTGCCGCTCGTGCTGTGGGACATCCTGGCCGACAAGAGCATCGACATCACTCCAGAGGACGTGCTCACGGAGGAGTTCCTCAACCATCTGCAGGAGTGGTTCAGTTCCAAGGACAACAGCACCGACTCTATAAACGCCAAGGCTTTCCGCCTTTTCGACAGCGACGAGGAGTCGGGCATAAACGTGGAAAAGCTCTTCAACATGAATCTGTGGGACCCCAACAACGCTATGGTGCAGGAGAAGATCATGCCGTGGATGAAGTCGCACTCGCTGACCTACGAGGACTGGTATCCGTCGAAGACCGACACCATCACTCTCGTGCACTCCACTGGCGACGAGGTGGTGCCGTTCGTCAATGTGCAGAGTCTCGAAAAGCAATACAAGCGCATGGGTTACACCTCATACAATGTGGACAGTGCGTACAAGACCAAGCACACGCCCACTGGCTCTTCATACGTGGTGAGAGCCATCGGTGCACTTGCCAAGTTCAAGCCCAAGTCGTCAACCTCCGGCATCAGCGAGGTGCGCCGCAGTGCAGCCGTACCCGAGAACCGCAACGTGTACACTCTTGACGGTCGCCTCGTGCTCTCCGCCGCCGACTATGCCGCCAAGTTCAGCACCCTTCCCAAAGGCGTTTACATCATAAACGGAAGAAAGGTTGTGAAGTAGGTTGCTTCTCTTACCTTATTATATATATAGGTGGTGAAGTGGGTCGCCTCTCTTACCTTATTATATATAGGTGGTGAAGTAGGTCGCTTCTCTTACCTTATTATATATAGGTGGTGAAGTATGTTGCGTCTCTTACCTTATATACCCCATGACATGATGGGAACAAAAGAGTTGCCGTAGCGTTTGCTGCGGCAACTTTTTGGTTTGGGGTTGTGCATTCTTGCGCCCTGAAGGGGCAGCTACTCATAGCCCAGGGCAGCGCCCTGGGTTTCAGGGGCATTAGGTAACTTGCGCCCTGTAAGGGCAGCTGCATTGAAGCCCAAAGGAAACGCAATGTGCCCAAACAAAGCAGCTGCCCCTTCAGGGCGCCCCTAACGGGTTTCGTGGCATCATACCCAGGGTGCCGTCGCTTCGCTCCTCTGCCCTGGGCTATGGGTAGCTGCCCCTTCAGGGCGCAAGAATGCTGAACAGTCGCTTCTCTTACTTTATTATATATATAGCATGTCGCTAATCTCGGCTTCGAAGATGCCGCACAACAGCCATTCGTTTCCTCATTTTGTGTCCTCTTTGTAAACTTCTTTCAGACCCTCAAAAATGGATGCATAGGATTTGCCCAAAATATGCATAGAATTTGCCCGAAATCCTATGCATATTTGACCCAAATCCTATGCATATTT
>CAVCDC010000166.1:0-2219 GCA_963600865.1 Firmicutes bacterium CAG:103 | reverse complement strand
GAACTCGGATCAAAGGTTTAGGAAACCTCCGTTCTATCCATTAAACTATGGAACCATTCTGATTGTGGCTGCAAAGATACATCAAATACTTCACAAAACAAAATTCTTGGCATGTTATTTTCTCTTCTTCTGTCGAGTTTACTTACTTTTGTAGAACTCAACTGTGAGAATCTCTTCGATACTCAGCATGATTCTCTTAAGAACGACTTGGAGTTTACGCCTGACGGTAGTTACCGCTGGACAAATACGCGCTATTGGCGTAAGTTGAACAATCTTTCAAAGGAACTGATTGCTTTGGGCGACCCTGATGGTGATAGCGACACTGTTGCTACCCGTGCAGGGAAGCTACAGGCGTGGCAGCTTCCTGATCTTGTAGCTCTTTGTGAGGTGGAGAGCGACTCCGTGATGGTGGCTCTCACACGACGCTCTCTCTTGCGTCGTGCAGGCTACGAATATGTCATGACCGATTCTCCTGACGAACGAGGCATTGATGTCGCTCTGATGTACCTTCCGTCTTCCTTCCGCCTTTTGCGCAGTTATCCTCTTCGCGTGACACCTTTGGAGGGCATGCGTCCTACACGTGACATACTTTATGCCTGTGGTAAGATTGTCTCTGGTGATAGTCTCCATGTCTTTGTTGTGCATGCGCCCAGTCGGCGTGGGGGAGAGGTGGCTTCTCGTCCCTTTCGTCTGCATGTGGCGCAGCGCTTGGGAGCTTCTGTTGATTCTATTCGGTCGGTGTGTCCCGATGCAAAAATTATCATAGCAGGCGATTTCAATGACTATTCTGATTCCCCTGCACTTGTTTCTCTTGGTTCCGTGCATCAACTGACAGAGGTGTCTGCAGGAGTAAAAGGAACTCACGGGGCAAAGGGATCTTATCGTTGGCATGGCGATTGGCGTAGTCTCGACCATATTTTCTGCTCTGGTGAGTTGGCGCGACTTGTCGTGGACTGCCGCATCGGTGATTTGCCTTTCCTTTTGGAGGAAGATGAGAAGTATGGTGGGGTAAAACCACGACGCACCTATCTTGGTCCCCGTTATCTTGGAGGGTATAGTGACCATTTGCCTTTGGTGGTTCGCTTCTCTTTTGAGTAGTGGCTTCTTCTATTAGAGCTTTGCGTCTGCGCTATAAAACAAGAGGACCATCTCCTTGGAGATGGTCCTTTATGTATCCTATGAATAATTTGTTATAAATATATGTATAAGTAAAAGATGATGATTCGCGTTTCACAACGCTTGTTGTTCTATTTTCTGTTGCAAAGTTAACATTTCAGTTCTTTTATCAGGGGTAATATTTAGTTTTTAGGGTGTAAATATTGCTCTTATTATCATATTTGGGTGTTTTTTACCCATTTTTGCTATGGAACGAAACATTTTTATTGCGTTTTCTTTCGTTTTGATGTCATGTAGAAATGTATGTTATGCTCCCACTTTTTTCTGATATTGCAATTCTTTTTTCTATATTTACATTCAAAAGTGAAGGTAAAATTATGGTAAAATGAGGAATGCTGGTATTTTCAAGTGAAGATGTTGCATGTTCTCCTTCCTGTCCTCTTTGTGTGGAACTTAGTGTGGTCCGCCTGTTGTTATGGTGGGATTATACCCTTGCCATCCTTTTACCAAACTTGTATCAC
Organism: Firmicutes bacterium CAG:103; assembly: GCA_963600865.1. Taxonomy (GTDB): domain Bacteria; phylum Bacteroidota; class Bacteroidia; order Bacteroidales; family Bacteroidaceae; genus Prevotella. Next base: position 582 of record CAVCDC010000166.1, on the reverse strand, counting down.
CCAATTACCAAATCTTTTTCTCTATACTATAAAACCTCAAGAAGCTAACTACTAAATACTGTGTCTAAGTTGGATTTAGCTAAATCCAAGTTGTATTTAGTAAAATCTAACTTAGATTTAGCTAAATATAAGCTGTATTTTATATTTTGTAGTAGGCTTCTTCGGGTTTTGTGATAGGCTGATAAGGATTTGTTGCCCTTATGACGGAACTTTTGTGCCCTGCCGTCTTGCTTGTAACGATATTGTAGCATCCTTTACCCTTATCTTAAAACGCCTGTAACACCTTTGACACAACACACCTTTACCTTTGCACCCGAATTCAAGATGTAGTTATTAATTTCTGACAAAAAATGAAATTGAATGTATTCAGGGTTTGCGGCAATGGCATTGCCACATTCGCATTAACCACTATTTTGTTGCTTGGCGGTCTGCAAGCGCAGGCGCAGACGCAGGGCAACGTGACGACAACAGTAAGAACTCAAGACAACAAGGTTGCGGAATGGGAGAAACTGAAGGGCGAGATCACGCTCTACATGACCAACGACATGGGGCGCAACGGCTACTACGACCAGAAGCCCATCG
>CAVCDC010000165.1:0-2258 GCA_963600865.1 Firmicutes bacterium CAG:103 | reverse complement strand
GTCCGATGCCGAGGCTTTGGAAGTAGGCGGCAGCCTTGTCGCTCTGTTCCTTCAAGTCCTTGTAGGTGAAGCGGATTTCCTCGCCTCGCTCGCTGGTCCAGAGCAAAGCCACATGGTCGGGCTTGATTTTCGCCCATTCGTCCATCACGTCGTAGGCGAAGTTGAAATCTTCGGGTATGATAAACTCCAGATGCTCCTTGAAGTCTTGCTCTGAAGTGAATGTCGTCTGTTTTAAGAATCTCTCGATCATATCAGTTGTTTTGTTGTGGAGTTAACTCCTTTAACTTCCTAAATGATTATACACAAAAACTTCGCAGGCTTGCCGTCGGCGGCACGGAAGCAATGTGGCTTCTTGCTGTCGAAATAAATGCTGTCGCCGGGGTTCAGCACCATCACCTTCTCCTCGATGGTCACTTCCAGCGAACCTTCCAACACATAGTCGTACTCCTGTCCGTCGTGTCCGTTCTTGTGTGGTTTCTCTCCGTTGGACAAAGGATCTACTTGCACCATGAAGGGGGTTACCTTTCTGTCCTTGAAGCCTACGGCGAGGCTCTGATACTTATACTGGTTGTTGCGCTCTATCTCGGGTCCTTGCCCTGAGCGAGTCACATAATATCCTTTCATGCGTGCCTCCTCTCCGAAGAGCAGCACGTCGAGGGCAATGCCATATTTCTTGGAAATCTTGGAGAGGCGATACACCGATGGGTCGGCCTCTCCCGATTCTATCTTGAGGTAGTGGTCAAGACTGATCTCGCACAGCTCCGCCACCTCCTCGGCAGGAATGTCGAGAACATCACGAAGACCTTTCAGTCGCTCACCTATTTGCTTGATAGCTTCATCCATAATCTCTTCTTTTTAGTTGTTTGAGCGCAAAAGTACGCTTTTTTATTGATATGAGCAAGGATTGTAGCGATAAAATGATGAAAAACTTAATTCAAACAAACAGCCCTCGTCTTGTTTGAACCAAGACGAGGGCTGAGGTGAATGGGGGAATATGTCTTGCGAAGAGCTGTGACTTAGAGGTTGATCTTGTAGCCTACGGTCAACTGGAAAACTCCGTTTTTGCCGTTTTTCTCGGTTTTCTTGATTGTGTCACTCTTGCGGACATCTGTTATGCCAATGTTGTAGCGAGCATCGATGATGACGTTGCTAAACTCATAAGATATACCCACGGGGATTGCAAAGTCGAAAGAATTGAAAACGTCTTTATAATCATGCTCTGCGTGGTCTTCTTCGTTTCCGTTGACAAAGCCTGTTGCCGAGAGGTCAGACTTTTGCTTTGCTGAGAGCAGGAAGCCTGGCTGGATACCTGCTTTGACGGCAAAGCCCTTGAAGAGATAGACATTGGCAAGGATGGGGATGTTGAGGTAGGCAAGTTTCAACTTATCCTTATTCACGGCGCTTATTTCACCGAATTTCATAGAACCGTCTCTTTGTGCTCCCTGCTGTGAATAGAGAATTCCTGCGGTAAGGGCAAATGATTTGCTAAACTGATAGCTTGCTTCTGCTCCAGCTGCAAAACCAACGGTAGAACCGCCATTTACCTTGAATTCTTCCTTGCTGTCGCCATATAAATAATTTAAGGTGTAATTGTAAGCTCCGTTAGTTATGGTCGATACATTGACACCCACTTTTGGAGTGATGGAAAATGTTCCTGCTTCGGGCTGTGCAAATGCACAAGTTGTTGCCATAAGGGCAACGATGAAAGATAATACTTTTTTCATACTGTTTTGTTATAATTAATGTTACTTTTGTCTAAGTTTGGACTCCTCTCTTATTGGTATGTCTCGTATTTTATTGCAAAAGTATGCTTTTTTAGGTTTATATACAAATGTAGCTCCATCTTTTAACTATTATTTGCTATAATCTCAGGCAAGGTTTCGTTAAAACGGCATTTAAATAGCAGACGAACGGAAGAAAAGGAGTCGGCGCGCAACTGCCTTTCTGTCGTGACTCTCAATGTAGTAACATATTAATAAAGGTAATAAAAAACAAAAAGACAATGAAGACAACAAACGTTTTGAAGTCAATGATGATGGCAGTAGCGTGCCTCGGTACTATCGCTTTCGCTTCATGTAGCAAGGACGATGATAACAGTAGTTCTAACACAACGGCAACCCTCAAGTTCAGCAAGAGTAGTGTGAGCGTGAAAGTGGGTAAGGTAGATACCCTGAAGGTAGCCAACGGTACACAGCCTTTCACTGCCAAGTCGAGCGCAGAGACGGTGGCTACCGTGAAGACCAAGAAGGACTCCATCT
>CAVCDC010000164.1:0-2925 GCA_963600865.1 Firmicutes bacterium CAG:103 | reverse complement strand
GAAGAGTGAAGAATCCTCTTGAAAGTGAAGAGTGAAGAGAGAAGAGTGAAGAATCCTCTTGAAAGTGAAGAGTGAAGAGTGAAGAGTGAAGAATCCTCTTGAAAGTGAAGAGTGAAGAGAGAAGAGTGAAGAATCCGAATGTTTGAAGGGCGCGAGCCTCATTCAATATTTCAATTTTTCAATATTTCAATATTTCAATATTAAAATCGGTGGATATATTAGAAGAAATAGTCGCTCACAAGCGCATAGAGAACGACCAGCGCAAGCGGTTCATCTCACCCCGTCAGATGATCACGCTGACGGAGCAGAAGATGAAGGACGAAGACGGCAAAGTGCCTGGCGGCAGTATGCGTGAGGCACTGATGAACTCAGAGACGGGCATCATCTCAGAGTTTAAGCGCAAGTCACCCTCCAAGGGATGGATCAAGGAAGACGGCAAGGCAAGTGTCATCCCTCTTGCCTACCAGCAGAACGGTGCCACGGCACTGAGCATCCTTACCGACATAGACTACTTCGGAGGTTACGACGAGTACATACAGGAGGCGCGCCATGTGGGTGTCACCCTACCTATATTATATAAGAACTTCGTCATCGACGAATACCAACTCCTCCAGGCACGCTACTGCGGTGCGTCGGCCGTACTGCTCATCGCCGCCTGTCTCAGCAAGGAGGAATGTAAGACCCTCATGGGCACGGCACACTCCTTGGGACTGGAGGTGCTCTTGGAGATGCACGGCGACCGTGACTTCGAGTATGCGGAACTGGAACCGGACATGTACGGTATCAACAACCGCAACCTCGGCACCTTCGTGACAGACGTAGAGAACAGTTTCCGACTCTCCAGTCAACTGCCTACTGGTGTGTGTCGTGTGAGTGAGAGCGGTATCTCCAACCCCGAAACAGTCATCCGACTGCGAGAGGAGGGAGCATTCAAAGGCTTCCTCATGGGCGAGCAGTTTATGAAACAGGAAGACCCGGGCAAAGCCCTTGCAGAATTCATCTTAAAGGTAAAAAGGTAAAAAAGTGAAGAACGAAGAGTGAAGAACGAAGAATCCAATACCCACAAAGGCTATTGTCCCTTAACTTCTCTCTAACTTCCCTTAACTCCTCTAACTTCCCTTAACTCCATAAAAACGACCAAATGATAATAAAAGTTTGTGGCATGCGCGATACGGAGAACATCCTGAGGGTGTCGGCACTCGACATAGACATGATGGGGTTCATCTTCTATCCCGATTCGCCCCGTTTCGTGCATATGATAAGCAGTCAGGCAGGCATCCTACCCGATTATTCCGAAGAGCGGAAAAACCGCACCTCGGCAATGGCGACGGGAGAGTCCGAGCATCGGCGCAGCAGAATAAAGAGGGTAGGGGTCTTTGTCGACGACATGCCCCAGAACATCGTGACGCGAGTGTACAACTATAGTCTCGACTACATACAGTTGCATGGCGACGAGTCGCGTGTGGCTTGCGAGAACCTGCGTGCCACCCTCGACCCTGACATCCGCCCAGGCATCAAGATCGTCAAAGCCATCGGTGTCACTACGCCCGACGACCTGAAGAAATGCGAGCAATATGCCGGAGCGGTAGACCTCTTCCTCTTCGACACGAAATGCAAGATGAAGGGCGGGAGCGGCGAACAGTTCGACTGGTCGGTGCTCGACAGTTACGATGGCGACATTCCCTTCCTGTTGAGCGGAGGCATAGGACCAGGCGACGTGGAAAGAGTAAAGGCATTCAACCACCCCAAGTGCATAGGCATAGACGTCAACTCCAAGTTTGAGACCGAGCCAGCACTGAAAGATGTAGAACTATTAAGGAAATTTATCAAGCAGATAAGACAATGAACAAGATAAACAAATTATTCGAGGAAAGCAAAGAGAGAAAACTGTTGTCCCTCTATTTCTGTGCCGGGTGTCCTACCCTTGACGGCACAGCAGGTGTCATCAAGGCGATGGAGCGCAAGGGCATAGACATGGTGGAAGTGGGAATACCCTTCAGCGACCCCTTGGCAGACGGTCCCGTCATACAGAGTGCAGGTACCGTGGCACTGAAGAACGGCATGACCCTGAAGACCCTCTTCGGGCAGTTGGCTGCAGTCAAGGACGAGGTACACATCCCCTTGATACTGATGGGTTATCTCAATCCCATCATGCACTATGGCATAGAGGCTTTCTTCAAGAGTTGTCAGGAGACGGGCGTGAGCGGAACCATCATCCCAGACCTTCCCTTCGACGACTATCTGAAGGTGGTGAAGCCCATCGCCGACAAGTATGACATCCGTGTCATCATGATGATAACGCCGGAGACGAGCGAGGAGCGCATCCGTTTCATCGACGACCATACCGACGGCTTCATCTACATGGTCAGTTCGGCAAGCATCACGGGCGCACAGAGCAACTTCGGTGACGCCAAGTTGGCTTACTTCAATCACATCAACTCGATGAACCTCCGCAACCCGCGCATGATAGGTTTCGGCATCAGCAACAAGCAGACCCTGACGAGTGCGCAGGACAATGCCGCCGGTGCCATCATTGGCAGTAAGTTTGTGAGCCTCCTCAACGAGACGGGCGACCCGGACAAGGCACTGGACCAGCTTTTCGAGGCGCTGAAGAAATAATTTCCATATTTCAATATTTCCATATTAATAACATGTATCAAGTAGACGATAAAGGATTTTTCGGAAAATTCGGTGGCGCATACGTGCCAGAGATATTATATAAGTGTGTGACAGAACTCCAGCAGGCATACAAGCCCATCATCGAGAGCGAGGAGTTCAAGAAAGAATACCGTGCCCTCCTGAAGGACTATGTGGGTCGCCCGTCACCTCTCTATTATGCCAAGCGCATGAGCGAGAAGTATGGTTGCCAGCTCTATCTGAAGCGCGAGGACCTGAACCACACGGGTGCGCACAAGATCAACAACA
>CAVCDC010000163.1:0-3039 GCA_963600865.1 Firmicutes bacterium CAG:103 | reverse complement strand
AACGGACGCCATCGAGCGAGTTGAGCTTGCGCTCCACGTTGGCAGAGCATACGGAACATGCCATACCAATCACTGGTATTGTTTTCTTCATTTTCCCTATTAATATTGTGAAATATTATTCAGTTCCTTAATACTTGTCTTTCTTGGTTCTTCAGTGAATTTCTTTTTCAAGTCATCTACGGAAATCTCCTGCTGTGGACAGAAGGATTGGGAGCACATATAAGAAAGGACACTTGCAAAGAATGCCCTTCCTTCGGGATAGACAGACGCTTTTTTCAAGTTGCTCATGCAGACAAGCAACTTGCCCTTTCCCACCTTCCATTCCATTATGAGTCCGAGTTTATGGTTGCGCTCAACATTGTCAATGACCTGTACAATAGGTTTGTATTCCTTTCCGAAGTTGTCAAGCACCAAAGGGTGTGATTCCTTGATGACGGGAAACCACTGCCAGTTGGTGTGCATTTCGGTAGGAAACATACTGAAGATAGGGTGTTCGGGGAAAACAAGAATACCGAGAGTGCCAGGAGACGAAGTCTTCTTGTTATTGTCACAGATAGTCTTGAACATACGATAGTTCCAATAGTCAGTCTGAAAGAGTCCATCGACGGTATAGGGCAGAGAGTCGGGCATCCAAAGAACCTTGGCACCATTCTCCAACAGTTGGGCAACCTTAGGTGTCAACTCTTTGGCTATGACAATATTTTTCTTGAGAAATTCTATGTCCTTAGGCGTTGTATAAACCCATAAGTCATAAGTGTTTGTGGGGCGTCTTGTATCAAAGACACCATCATCTATCGACAAGGTAAGTTTCAACTTTCTCGAAGCAATGCCAATGTCAAGGCTTTTGTTGCCATCATCCAGGTTGTCAGCACTAATTTTCATTAGGTGAGTAATCTCACCCACGTCAATCAGTCCTTCGTTGTCTGTATTAATAATCATTTCTCCTTTTGCCAAAGGAGACGAGTGGTAGAACCGCGTAACTTCCCCATTGGCATAGTCCAATGTCCATACCAACTTTTTGCCTTTGAGCGAAGTTCCCCCATAGTTGGCAATCTGCAGTTTGGCATGAAGCGTGTCATTCTCGTCAAAGCAAAAACGGTCGATGACGAGGAGCGGAACAACTGGTGAGCACCATTGTGTCCATTCGTCAGGCGTAGTGATACCTTTGCTCTCCATGAAAGCATCGAGAATTCCCACAAAAGCACTTCCCTGTCCTGGGTAATCCTGAATATCAAGTAGCTGGAAACCAGCCATATTCTTGGTTCGTAAATCCATCTCAATATCAGCCTTATAGAGTTTTACACTCCATAGTCCAGATGCCTTGTGGAAATCTTCAGCCTGCGAGAGCATGCCAGCTGCAGCAAGACGTTTACGGAACACGTCAAAGTTATAGGGACACAATACACCTGTGTATTTCTTCATCTCATTGAAGTCGGGATAGGTTTGAAACTGTCCTGTCTCATGAGAGATAATGGGAATACCAGCCTTCCCATCCTTCTGCCAGCGTTGAGGCAAAGCCCATGGGTCACAAGCCTCGTCGAAGTTCATGGTCGTGTTTGGTCTGAAATGATTGAGCATACCTCCCTCGTAAGCATCGGCAAACGAAAACGACCCACGTGTATGGGTATTGTAACTGCCCCATGTCTCGCCACCTATACGGCAAGTAGTGAAGTAGTCCATTCCCTCTTTTACCCCTTGATAACCGAGATAATAATTACTTCCGAAAGTATAATATTTGTCTGGAGCTATCCTGCGGAAGTCATCCACAAACTCCTTCATCTTGTCAATATCTCCCCAGAGTTCATTACCCAAAGCCATCATGCGGAAGGAAGGATGATGACCATATTCACGAAGGATATTCACACCTTCCTGATGGAGGAAGGACATGAGTGTGGAATCGTTCTTGTCGAAAGACCCCCAAAAGGGCAGTTCTGGTTGGAGGTAGATACCAAGAGAATCAGCGGCAACAAAGGCCGCCTCTGGCGGGCACCAAGAATGGAACCGAACATGATTGATACCATACTCCCTACAAGTTCCGAGATATTTCATCCATCCCTCTACCGTCATGTCTACATGTCCTGTCAATGGCCATACTGCAGCATCGTGTTTCCCCCTAAGGAACACCTTATGCCCATTTGCATAGAAGTGGGCACCCTCGATATGAAAATCCTTGAAGCAAGGCAATACATTTAGATTATTCACTCTTCGTTCTTCACTCTTCACTTCCGAAACTTCCAATCGAATGTCGCCGATGATGCCGTTCCAGTTGGTCTGCGTATCTTCGGTGTAAGCATGGCTGGAAGCATAAATTTGTTCGGGCACTCCACGTGAGTTGTCTACAACAATTTCCAAAAGATGCTTGCCAGTTTTCAGTTTATTTGGCAGGAGATATCGCTGAGGGGTGGAGATATAATTGCATGAATCAACCAACATGCCATCTATATAAACCCACGTCGGTTTGGTGCGTTCTAAAAAGAGCACGACCGACTTTTTTTTCCATTCCTTGGGAATAGTGATCGTGCGACTGTACCTGACAGCACCCTTATAGGCGCTCTTTCTGGATAGGTGTGTTGTTTCCGTTGTATCTGTAGACAAAAGCCCCAAATGGTTGGTGTCTATTGTTCCGGGCAAGACAGCCTGCCTGATGTTGACGGAAAAATTGTTTCCTTGATTGTGAAATGCACTTTGGCGTTGTCCCAACGCCACATTCCATTCGCCCGATAGTGAAATACTCTGCGCATATAATGCTATAGTTGAGAAAAAAGTAAAGAATGCCAATACGGTTCTTTTCATGATCATTGGGTTTAAGGTGGCACAATAGTGTAAGCATGATAATCGTCGACAAAGGTAAACAAAATATCCGAAACTTTTCTGACTGTACATGTAAATTTTGTACTTTTATTTTGCAATGTCCTCCAAATGATGTAATTTTGCACCTAAAAGTAGCATACACCTTATATAATAAAAGGAAACTATAAAATACAACAATGGAATACAACTTCAGAGAAATCGAGAAGAAATGGCACCAGGTGTGGGTAG
>CAVCDC010000162.1:0-3217 GCA_963600865.1 Firmicutes bacterium CAG:103 | reverse complement strand
TGTTGATAATCATCTCTTCCAGGTGGTTGTCGGTATACCATTTGTAGAACTCTTGTAGCTTGATATCGTTGTTGCCGGGATAGCCCAGCGACATTTTGTTCCTGCCGATGCAGTCGGCAGCCCACTTGTCTAGTTTCTCAAAGCCCGACATTGCCGTAGTCTGGGCATAGGTCATCACGTGGCATGACAACGCCAGCGTGAGTGCGGTCAATAATACTCTTGTCTTCATCATAATAGCCTGCGTTGAATGTTTACCTTTTTGCCAATGCGTCATTTCCCCTTAGTAGGAAATCATGCAAACTAAGAAGAATCTTGACTGCGGACACTCCCAACTACATACCCACTCTTCTCCTTATTGTATTTCTACCGTCAGAGGAGTCTTCAGAGCAAGCAGTGAACTTTGGACGCGGAGTTGCCATTCGGCATAGCTTCTTACGTCATACTTGCTCCAGGCTGCCCCAAAATAATAACTGTATTTTTCGTTATTCTTCAGTCCATGTTTTAGTCCAAGTGCATGGCCTGTGGCTCCGTCGTGTTTGTTGTCGAAAAGTTGGTAATAGGTGTGGTCTATGCCGTTAGGGAAAAGGACGGCAACATATACCTGCGACTGGTTTATCTCTTGATTGTCAGTGGGGTCTGCATAACAGATGTAATCCTTGGCGAACGTCTTCGTTTCTGTGTCTTCCTCATGTATAGGGAAACCAGTGGCAAAGTCGGTTGGATGAGTAAGACCTTCATACCATACAGTCATCTTGTTGAAATTACTTCCCTTGTCAAGGGAGATGATGCGATGTTCCACCACGTCTTTCTGTTCTCCAATGGTAGAGGGATGATAGGTCAGTTCTACGGTGAACCGCAAAGGTCCGTTGTCCAGAATCTTGTAATCTCTGTAGCAATAAGGCAAGAATTGTTCCTTTCCTACCATGAGACTTGGTGCCCCCAACCCCAATGTCGCTCCTACCCGATAAGGGTCAAGTCCATTGCCATGGTCGAGATGGAAGGAAGTGGTGATGTCTACCTCGTATGATTCCGCTTGTAACGCTTTGCGCTGTGTTTCGTCTTGGGTCCTTCTTGCCTTTGCGTCGATCTTGTCGCCAAGGATGTTTCCTTCCATATCCTTGATATACCGGTCGTATACCACTGTGTCAGGAGTGTTTTTTACCCAAATGTCTGTGCCAAAAGAGCGCTCTCCTGTTTTTTGCAACGCTGGACCGTACACTCGATAAGCGCATCTGTCATTCTCCCAGGCTATGTCATCCTTGCGAATCTTGTAGAGTGCTCCTGTTGTCCAAACTTTTTGAGGGTAAGGATTCCCGATACTGATATAATAGGTGGCGCGCCCATGAGGGCGTACGTTCGTGTCGATCAGTAACTTGCCGTCGTGGGTGATTTGTGATCCTATCTGTTGTCCAAGTTTGTTTTTCACGATGTAAGCCTCTCCTTTCTTGGGAGAGGTGTTGCCCAACTTGTTTCTTATATCTTCCATGCAAACTTCGACGAGCTCCATGCGTTGTGCATCCGTTGGATTGCTGACAATTACCGTGGCTTGTTGAGCGAAACAGTTTGTGCCTGTCATCGCCAAGAGCATCAGTATGCCCTTTATCATTTTGTTTTTAGTCATTTGAGGATAGGTGTTGTGCTTGCCTAATTGTATACGGCCGAATGGTTGTGAGTGTTTAGGGGTGGTCTAATGAACCACCCTTTATTCTATGACGGAAACCTCCATGGAAATGTCTTCTTTAGGACGGTCGCCCCTTAATGTCTCACAGTTCTGGATTTTTTCCACGACATCAAGTCCTGCCTCCACTTCCCCGAACACGGTGTACTGATTGTCGAGGAAGGGAGTTCCGCCCACCTCGGTATAGGTCTTCACCTGTTCTTCGGTAAATTTGGGATAGCCTTCTTCTTTGCAGCGTTTCTTGGTCTCATTGACGAGTTGGTCTTGCAGGGCTGTTAGGCCTTGTCGGTCGCGGTTGCGACGGAGGTTCATGATTTCGTCATGATGCTCCTTGGCGAGTTGGTTGAAGACAGTCTGCTCCAGTTGCATCCCCATCTGTTTCTCCATCTGCTTCAGTTCGTTTTGCTTGTAGGTCTTGCCCCATACAATGTAGAATTGACTGCCACTGCTCTCGCGCTCAGGGTTTACTTCGTCGCCCAAACGGGCAGCACTCAATGCTCCACGCTTGTGGAAGAGTTGTGGATAAACAAATTCTGCAGGAATGGTGTAGTCTGGACCACCTGTGCCAAGCATCTTTCCTTTGGGAGCATCCTTACTGTCCGGGTCACCGCCTTGGATCATGAAGTCTTTGATGACACGATGGAAGAGTGTGCCGTTGAAATATCCCTCCTTAGCCAACTTGATGAAGTTGTCACGATGCCGAGGGGTCTCGTCATAGAGACGAACAGTGATGTCGCCCTCTGATGTCTTAATCAATATTTTTGCCATAATCTATTTCTCGTTATTAAAATCAATTTTTTACCTTTTTACCCTTTTACCTTTTATAATATTCGTTCCATTCTTTCATAGCCTCTTGCCAATCAGTCTGTTCACCATTGGCAATAGCTTCTTGCTGCCGTTCAGCTTCGTCGCGGGCTTTGTCACGAGCACGCTTGATTTTCATAGCCTCTATGGTGGCATCATCTAATATTATAATAGCACCACGTCTGATGGCTTCTTGCAATTCATTCTCACCGAAAGCCTTTCCTGGTTCGTTGAAGTCAGAGATATTAAACTCGTATTGCACGCGTAAGTCATGGCGCACCTGTTTCTGTTGCAATCGGTTGCCGGCATTTTTGAGCCGCAGCAATTTCTCTATTTCCTTGATCTCTCCTGCAGAAAATTTGTTTCTTCCCATTCTGTTAAATATATTATGGGTACAAAATTACGTATAAACATTGATAAAACCAAGAAAACGAACCGAAATACCATCGAGCGCTATTCATATTCATGTTCTCCGTGGTGGAAAGACGTGGGAGATAGAAGTGGGACTGTGCCGAAAATGCAAGTAAAAAATGGGGTGAGATAGTATAATTTAACTCGCAGGATGACCGTTTCCGCTGTTTTCGCATTATCTTTGCAAGCAGTTACGAAAAGACGGACGAAATATATCATGTGGAAATATTATGCATTGCTCTCAGCATTCTTTGCCGCTTTGACGGCAATCTTCGCCAAAGTGGGTGTGAAAGACGTTAATTCCGACTTGGCCACGGCCATCCG
>CAVCDC010000161.1:0-3297 GCA_963600865.1 Firmicutes bacterium CAG:103 | reverse complement strand
CTCTATCTGAAGCGCGAGGACCTGAACCACACGGGTGCGCACAAGATCAACAACACCATCGGCCAGATACTGATGGCGAAGAAGATGGGCAAGACCCGTATCATCGCTGAGACAGGAGCTGGTCAGCACGGCGTTGCCACAGCCACCGTCTGTGCACTGATGGACATGAAGTGCGAGATCTTCATGGGAGCCACCGACGTGGAGCGCCAGCACACCAATGTGGAGCGCATGAAGATGCTCGGTGCCAAGGTGAACCCCGTGCGCACGGGCAACATGACCTTGAGCGACGCCTGTTCAGAGGCGATACGCGACTGGTGCTGCCATCCGCAGGACACGTTCTATATCGTAGGCTCCACGATGGGACCACACCCTTATCCCGACATCGTGGCGAAGATGCAGAGTGTCATCTCCGAAGAACTGAAATGGCAGTTGGAGGAGAAGATAGGACGTGACTATCCCGACTATCTCATCGCCTGCGTTGGCGGAGGAAGCAATGCCGCAGGTACCATCTACCACTACATCGACGACGACCGCGTACAGATCTATCTCGCTGAGGCCGCCGGTCATGGCATCGACACCGACTATACTGCCGCCACCATGCACTGCGGCACCGAGGGCATCATCCACGGAGCACGCACCCTCGTGATGCAGACAGACGACGGACAGATCAAGGAAGCCTTCACCATCTCGGCAGGTCTTGACTACCCAGGCATCGGTCCTATGCACGCCGACTTGGCGACGAGTGGCAGGAGTCATGTGCTTGCCATCAAGGACGACGAGGCAATCTATGCCGGTTATGAGTTGACACGCATGGAGGGCATCATCCCCGCCATCGAGAGTGCCCACGCTGTCGCCGCACTGAAGAAGATGCAGTTCAAGAAAGACGACGTGGTGGTGCTTACCGTGAGTGGACGAGGCGACAAGGATGTGCAGACCTACTTGTCTAACAAGGAGATGGCAAAGGAATACGGAAACTTTTAACATTGACAGTGACAACGATGGCAAAATATAACTATACAACCACCACGCGCAAGATACTCGCCGACCTCTATACGCCGGTGGGAGTCTATATGCGGTTGAGAGACATCTATCCACAGTCGGCTCTGATGGAGAGCTCCGACTACCATGGCTCTGACAACTCACGATCCTTTATCGGTGTCCATCCTATGGCAAGCATCGCCGTGAGCCATGGTGTCGTGACGGCTACCTTCCCCGGCGGGAGTGTGGAGCGGCAAGACCTTCCTGCCTTCGGTGAAGGGAAGGGCGAAGAGTGTAAGCTCGCCATCTCGAAGGCAATCAACGACTTCATACAGTCATTCCATGTAGAGGGAGAGGGCAAGGACTTCTGCGGACTCTATGGCTTCACCACCTTCAATGCCGTCAGGTACTTCGAGAACATCCCCGTCAAGGACACGACCATGAAGAAGAACGATGCGCCGGACATTTATTACATCATGTACAAGGACATCATCGTGTTCGACCACTTTAATAATACAATGGAATTGATCGTGCTGGAGGAGAGTGAAGAGGGAAGAGTGAAAAGTGAAGAGGGAAGAGTGAAAAGTGAAGAGGGAAAAGTGAAGAGTGAAGAGTCCAAATGCTCCGAAGGCGAAAAGGAACTCAACGATTTACAGAAGGCTGTGAACAAGGCGAATGTCAAGCCCTACGACTTCCACCCCGTGGGCGACACCACCTCGACACTGACCGACGAGGAGCACAAGGCGAATGTGCGCAAGTGCATCCAGCACTGTCTCCGTGGCGATGTCTTCCAGATAGTCGTCAGCCGCAGGTTTGTGCAGAAATATGAGGGTGACGACTTCAAACTCTACCGTGCCCTGCGCAGCATCAACCCCTCGCCATACCTCTTCTACTTCGACTTCGGTGGTTTCCGCATCTTCGGTTCTTCGCCAGAGACCCACAACCGCATCGTGGGCGACAAGGCGTTCATCGACCCGATAGCCGGTACGACGAAACGCACGGGTGACATAGAGCAAGACCGCAAGGCAGCAGAGTTCCTGCGCAACGACCCGAAGGAGAATGCAGAGCACGTGATGTTAGTGGACTTGGCGCGCAACGACCTGAGCCGCAACTGCCACGGCGTGAAGGTAGACTTCTACAAGGACATGCAGTTCTACAGCCATGTCATCCACCTCGTGAGTCGTGTGAGCGGTACGCTCGACGAGGGTGCCGACCATATCAAGGAGTTTATCGACACTTTCCCAGCTGGTACGCTGAGCGGTGCTCCCAAGGTAAGGGCGATGCAGATTATCTCCGAGTTGGAGCCTCACAACCGCGGTGCCTATGGCGGCTGCATCGGCTTCATCGGATTGACAGGCGACCTCAACCAGGCGATAGTCATCCGCACCTTCATCAGCCGTAATGGCGAACTATGGTTTCAGGCAGGCAGCGGAGTTGTGGCAAAGAGCAACGACCAGTATGAGCTGGAAGAGTGTAACAACAAATTAGGAGCCTTGACAAAGGCCATTCATATCGCAGAACAATTGTAAGTGAAGAGTGAAGAACGAAGAGTGAAGAATCCTCTTGAAAGTGAAGAGTGAAGAACGAAGAGTGAAGTATCCTCTTGTAAGTGAAGAGTGAAGAACGAAGAGTGAAGAATCCAAATGTTTGAAAGGCGCAAGCCCAACTAAACATGAAACACTAAACATTTAACATTGAACAAAGTGAAAGTAGTAATCATAGACAATTACGATTCCTTTACCTATAATCTCGCCCACCTCGTGAAGGAGTTGGGGGCAGATGTAACAGTCTATCGCAACGACCAGTTTGCGCTGAAGGAACTGGAGCGTTTCGACAAAATCATCCTCAGTCCGGGTCCGGGTATCCCTTCGGAGGCGGGCCTTCTGATGGATGTCATCAAGACCTATGCCGGTAGGAAATCCATGCTCGGTGTCTGCTTGGGGCACCAGGCGATAGGCGAAGCCTTTGGAGCCAAGCTCACCAACCTGACGGAGGTGTATCACGGTGTGGCAACCCCCTGCACGCAGTTTGGCAATGACCCCATCTTTGCCGGAATGTCCAAGCGCATAGAGATAGGACGTTACCACTCATGGGTGGTAGACCGAGCCGCCTTCCCCGAGTGTCTCGATGTCACGGCAGTGAGTGATGACGGTTGCATCATGGGACTGCGCCACAAGAACTACGACATCCACGGCATACAGTTCCATCCCGAGAGTGTGCTGACCCCAGAGGGCAAGACCATCGTGCGCAACTGGCTCTATGGAGACTGCGCAGGAAGTGAAGCCCCTATGGAGAGCTTCCATTCGTAGAAGTTGGAAA
>CAVCDC010000160.1:0-3358 GCA_963600865.1 Firmicutes bacterium CAG:103 | reverse complement strand
GATGGCAGATGAGTCGTACCCATTAGGCTAACAGCTACCCCTAACTGTTTGTAGGAGCAGCTGAATAGTTACCTTAGATTTAGCTGAATACAAGTTAGATTTAGCTGAATCCAAGCTGTATTTTATATTAGGTATTAGGCTGACACAAGGTTTGCCCTATGGTGATGAGAAGTTTGTATTAGGGTGATAAGAGGTTTATCTATGGCGATGAGCGGTTTATCCTAAAGCAGACAAGATAAGGAAAAGTGTAGCTCTTGCCTGGCCTTTTCTATAGGAAAAGTGTAGTTTCTGCTTGGTTATTTCGTAGGAAAAGTGTATATTTGCACCGTCGAAATCATAGGAAAAGTGTAATTATGCTGTATAGAAAGATAGGTAAACATATCACAAGTCATTTACAATCAGGCTCCAACAAGATTCTGATAGTGGATGGCGCGCGCCAAATTGGCAAGTCTTATATCATCAGAGAGGTGG
Organism: Firmicutes bacterium CAG:103; assembly: GCA_963600865.1. Lineage (GTDB taxonomy): Bacteria > Bacteroidota > Bacteroidia > Bacteroidales > Bacteroidaceae > Prevotella. The sequence goes on along the minus strand of CAVCDC010000160.1, from coordinate 2,887 downwards.
GGAGCAAGCTATTCCCCAACTATATCGAGGTAAACATGGAGATAGACAAGCTCGGCGAAAGGATCTTCGCCGAGGCAAAGACCGTGGACGACTTCTATCTGGCACTGAGCACCGTCGCCGGAGATAAGATGAAGGCAAAGGAGAACACCCTGGTCTTCATCGACGAGATACAGGCATACGACCACTTGCTGACCCTTCTCAAATTCCTACGCGAGGACAACAAGTTTACCTACATCGCCAGCGGCTCTCTCTTGGGCGTGACGCTCAAGACCACCTCCTCCATACCCTTGGGAAGCATCGAGATCAAGCACATGTATCCCTTGGACTTCGAGGAATTCCTGATGGCCAACGGCGTAGGACAACTGGTATTGGACACCATGAGAAAGAACTTCTCGGCAAGAGCCCCCATGCCCACCGCCATCCACAACAAGCTCCTCGACCTGTTCAAGAAATACCTCTTGGTGGGCGGACTGCCCGATGCCGTAAACGAGTTTTTGGCAACCAAGAACATCACGACCATCCGCAGCATCCAGCGTGAGGTGCATCACCTGTACGGGGTAGATGCCGCAAGGTATGAAGAGGCGCACAGTCGCCTGAAGATCCAGCGCATCTACGGCATGATTCCTTCCAACCTGGAAAACAAGAAGAAGCGTATGGTCGTCAAAGACATTGAGGACAAGAAAGGCAAGCGCATGAGTGATTACGTGGAGGAGTTCGACTACCTCATATCCTCGGGGATAGCCCTGGAGGTAAAGGCCATCAGCAAACCGAGCTTCCCCCTGATAGAGAACAGCGGCAAGAATCTTCTCAAACTATACATCAACGACGTGGGCATCCTGACCAGCATCTTCTTTGGCACCAACATCAAGGCGGTGATTGACGATGTGGCAAGCATCAACCTCGGCTCGGTCTATGAGACCGTTGTCGCCCAAGAGTTGCGAGCGCATGGTTTCAACCTGTATTATTACGACAACAAGAAGACGGGTGAAGTGGACTATCTCATAGACGACATGGAGCATCTCTCCGTGCTACCGTTGGAAATCAAATCGGGCAAGGACTACCAGGTGCATAGTGCGCTGGACAAGTTCTTGCAAATCAAGGAATACAACATCCACGAGGCATTCGTCCTTTCCAACGCCCAGCAGGTGGAGGTGAAAAACGGCATCACCTATCTACCTATATATTATATAGCCTGTTTCGAGCCCAACAAGGCAGAAGAGAGAATACTGGTGTAATCGTGGGTAAGCTGATAGCATCCTCCACAAAGCGAAACCGCCGGTTCACAAAATTCACGCCGCCCAGCCCCTTGCGTTTGGAACATTTTGCTTACCTTTGCAGCACATGGAAGAATATCTCATCATATCAAACGCCAACTTCTTGCTCAGAGTGGCTTCCGAACAGATAGCATACGTCTGCTCGGAAGGAAGCTATTGCACGCTTCGCCTCACCAACGGCGATGAATACACCTTCTCGTTCAACCTGGTGGTCTTCGAGAAGAAGATAGTGGAGCAACTCTCGGAAACGGCCCGTTTCTTCGCCCGTGTAGGCAGGAACTATATCATCAACAGCCAGCATATCTTCAGCATCAACCTCAACAACTCGGAGCTGGTATTGTACAACGAGCAGTTTACCGAAAAGTTCACCTTGCACGTAAGCAAGGAACCACTCAAACAATTAAAGGCACTTTTAGACAACTCCATAAAACAGTGAAAGGTATGAAAGGGAAAGACAGTCAGGAAGAAACTTATTTCTTGGGCAAGCCACAAGAAACAAGACACGCGACATCGCATATATATAAAAAGGTATTGGGGATTGTCGTTGGCGTGATAGCGATCATAGGTACATTCTTCGCCCTCGTGTGGAAACCGCAAGATGCGTCACATCCCCACGAGCTAAAGACGATAGCCGTTTTGCCAGAGGGTGCCCAGATGCCCATCTTCAACGGCAACGGCGACATCAACGATTTCCTGAAATGGGTGATGTTGAACATCCAATATCCCAAGGGATTGGAAGACAAGCCCGCACGAGTGGTCGTCAGTTTCACGGTACAAAAAGACGGAACCTTGGGACTGTTCAAAGTGCTCGAAGCCCCAAAGGAAAAGGCGTACGAGCAGGCCGTGATAGGACTCCTGAAGAAAAGTCCCCGTTGGAAACCAGCCAGGCTCTCCGATGGCGAGGAGGTAAACATGGAGTTCACCCTGCCCGTCGTCTTCACCCCCGAGGTAAAGAAGAAATAACCATCAAACTCATATAAGCACATGAAACTACATCTCATCGTAGGTTCGGCATTATTGCTGAGCCAGCCCCTTTGCGCCCAGAGCGAAGCGGCAAAAGACACGCTTACCACGGAGGCCATGATGCAAAACCTGCCCGAGGTTTTCGTCAAGGCGACACGTCCCATCGTCAAGGCGGAAAGGGGAAAGTTGGTTTACAACATGCCGCTGCTCATCGAGCAAATGCCTGCTGACAACGCCTACGACGCCCTCACCCAGATACCGGGCGTAAACGAGCTAAACGGCAACATCAACTTTGCCGGAAAGGACATCACCCTCGTCATCAACGGCAAACCCACCACGCTCGACTACGCACAGATAGTGGAGCGACTGAAAGCCATGCCCGCATCGCAGTTGGCCAAGGCCGAAGTGATGCCGACGGCACCAGCACGTCTGCACGTCCGCGGAATGGTCATCAACTTGGTGACCAAAGACCATGCAGGGGAAACTATGCTCGCAGGGCAAATAGAAAACTCTTGGACTCAAAGCAAATACGGCGAATATCAAGGCAAAGGCAACTTGCTGTTTCAAAAGGGGAAGTTTGGACTGGACGCGATGTATTCGTTCACCGACGGGACATCATACGGCGAGACGGCCAACGATGCCAACCATCC
>CAVCDC010000159.1:0-3443 GCA_963600865.1 Firmicutes bacterium CAG:103 | reverse complement strand
AGTCAATGGGGGCTATGGCTCTCCAAAGATTGTCATCGGGCAATGGCGACTCCACCCGTATCTGTTCCTTGGAAACAGGGTGTACAAACTCAACCCTGTGAGACAAGAGCGAAATGCTGCCGTCGGGGTTGCTGCGCGGAGAACCATACTTCAGGTCTCCCTTGATGGGACACCCCATCTTGGCAAGCTGGCATCGTATCTGGTGATGACGACCGGTCATCAGGTTGACCTCCAAAAGGGAATAATGGTCCGTGTGCCCTATCACCCTGTACTTCAGCACTGCCTTCTTTGAGTTTTTCACCTCGTGGTCGTAGGCATAACTCTTGTTCTGTTTCTCGTTTCTCACGATCCAGTGGGTCAAGGTTGCCTCTGGTTCCTGTGGACTGTTTTTGACGATAGCCCAATAGGTCTTGTGTACCTCCCCGTCACGGAACATATTGTTCAGACGGCTCAGAGCCTTGGAAGTCTTGGCGAAGACCACAAGACCGGAAACAGGACGGTCAAGGCGATGTACCACGCCAAGGAACACATTCCCTGGCTTCTGGTACTTCTCCTTGATGTATTGTTTCACCGTCTCCGAGAGTGGTTCGTCGCCGGTCTTGTCACCTTGCACGATTTCCCCACTGCTCTTGGAAACAATGATGATATGGTTGTCTTCGTAAACGACCTGCATAGATTTTATATAAATAAAACTACTGCTTGAAGATTACATGTTCATACCACCGTCGATCTGGATAACCTGACCGCTCACATAACTTGACAGGTCTGATGCCAAGAAGAGGCAGACATTGGCGATATCCTCTGTCTGACCGCCACGGCGCAGAGGAATCTTCTTCATCCAGTCCTTGCGGATCTCCTCTGACAACTGTGCTGTCATGGCTGTCTCGATGAAGCCAGGGGCAACGGCGTTGGCGCGTACACCCTTAGGACCCAACTCCTGGGCGATACTCTTGGCAAGAGCAATCATACCAGCCTTGGAAGCAGCGTAGTTGCACTGCCCCGCGTTACCATGAACACCTACTACTGATGCCATATTGATGATAGAACCGCTGCGCTGACGGAGCATCACTGGTGAACAAGCGTGGATGAAGTTGAAGGCCGACTTCAAGTTGACGTTCAACACGGCATCCCACTGAGCCTCGCTCATGCGGAGCATCAAACCGTCCTTGGTGATACCGGCATTGTTAACCAAGATGTCGATAGAACCGAAGTCTGCGTGTATCTGCTTCACTGTCTTCTCTGTCTCCTCGAAATCAGCGGCGTTGCCTGCGTATGCACGGCATGTCACACCGAGAGCCTCTATCTCCTTGCGAGTAGCCTCCAAACCGGCAGCCATATCGTCGTTCAGGACGAGGTCTGTAAATGCAATGTTTGCGCCTTCTGAGGCGAACTTCATAGCGACAGCCTTACCGATGCCGCGTGCTGCACCTGTGATAAGGGCAGTCTTACCTGTTAATAATCCCATTTTCTTGTTTTATATTTAATGTTCTTGTTGAAATTCCTTCTTGATCTTTCCTATAGTTTCATCCCTGTCTTGCCCAAGGCTCCGTACACCACCTTTGCCACCAAAGGTTTGCTCGACTCCACATCGAGTCCATGGCCCAAGCGCCCATAGATAAACGGCACTTCCAAACCCTTGATACAATAATGGGTGATATCTGCGACAAGGTCTACGTTCTCTATATCAAACTCTCCATCCGCCTTTCCCTCGGAATAGACGCGTCGTAGCAACTCTATCTCGTCTTCATCAAAATTCTTGCGTGCCTTCTCCACCATCCATATATTACGGAAGAACTCGGCACGCAGGTTGCCGTTCCTTACCACCGTCTCCTTGATCATGCTCAGATGGGTGTAGATCAACTCGATGATCTTGTCTTGGGGACGCATCTTACTTGCAGCCACCTCGTCAAGTCTGTCAGACAGACGCTCAAGTTCCGACTCTATCACAGCATAGTAGACATCTTCCTTTCTACTGAAATAAGTATAAAGGGTACGTCTCCCTTTACCAGACGCCACAGCAATGTCATTCATGGTCGTATTGGCGATTCCATTCTTGGCAAAGAGTTGACGGGCTACGTCTACAAGTTTCTGACGGGTTTTGGATATTGACATATAGCGTCCTTAGTTTTAATTGATTGCACAACATTTATCAATGTGCAAAAGTAGTCTTTTAATTTCATATGGGCAAATATTATTTTTTAAAATCAGTTAAAAAGTAAATTTTATGCAGAAAACATTTGGTTAGTTCAAAAAAAGTCAGTACCTTTGCACTCGCAATTCGGGAACGGGTTGTTTACATCGCGGTGTGGAGCAGTTGGTAGCTCGCCAGGCTCATAACCTGGAGGTCGCACGTTCGAGTCCTGCCGCCGCAACTAAATGATCGGGTAAGATAGTTGATTTCAACATCTTACCCGATTTTTCGTTTTCTGAAAAGGACGGCTGATAGATAGACGAGAACAAGCTGTTGTAGAACATAAAAAGCCCCCGATGCGTCACGCACCAGGGGCTCGAGTTCTTTCTATTTATGTTTTAATCTATGAAGTACAACCAGTGTTAGAACACGGCTGCCTGTAAATCCTTCTTGATATTGCTCAGACAAGCGTTGAGCTTGCCGTAAGTCTTCTCCCCGGCATTCTTCACCCCACTGGCATATTGCCTCATGAGCGATGGATTGATACCAGCCCGGCGCGCGATGTCCGTTGCGTTAAGGAAGGAGAACTCCTTGAAGAACGCCTGTATGTCATACTTGTAGGAAAACTCCATATCTTGGTTGATGTCCTTGTCGTCGGGAGAAGCCTGCCGACATTCCTCCAAGGCTTTCATGAAGTCCTCCTTTGCCTCCTCGGCAGTAGCTCCATCTCCGGCTATCACGGCATACTTGCCTATCGGCTCGTCATTGTAGCAGGAGTAACCACCATTACCATATTCCAAAATCAACACAACTTTCTTTGCCATATTTCATTTCATTTTGCTTTTCTACCCAAAAAGAGTTCCTCACACATTAAGAAAACATGAGACAATCAAATGATAGATTTAAGGGCAGGTGCCCGGACTTATCGTCCGAGCAAAGCCTTTTTAATGCGTCTTAGCAACCCTGGTCTAACCTCATGGCTACCGTGTCTTGGCACTCTGATCTTCGCCCCTGTCTTAGGGCTGAACCATTCGTCATGTTCGGCACCATGTTGAGTGATAAAGCATCCCGCCTTAGTCAACTCATTGTACAATTGGTTATACTTCATTGTTTACTTAATAATATGAAAGAACTCTTTGTCATTTCGACGCTGCAAAGGTAGCGAAAACGTTACAAACCGCAAAATATTTAGGTAGCTTTTTCGCTATATTAGTTATTTTTAACCATAGTCATGGCCTTCGTAACTATTCAGCTGCCCCTACAAACAGTTAGGGGTAGCTGTTAGCCTAATGGGTACGACTCATCTGCCATC
>CAVCDC010000158.1:0-3451 GCA_963600865.1 Firmicutes bacterium CAG:103 | reverse complement strand
CTCTCAGTACGCCGGTTTTCAAGACCGGTGCATTCGACCACTCTGCCATCTCTCCTAAGATTCGGCCCGAATGACTATAGCTTGTTTTGTTAAGCGAGTGCAAAGGTACGACTATTTTTTGATACTGCCAAATTTTTATTGACTTTTTTGTCTTTCTAATGCGTTAAAACACATTTTTCTTGGAATAAGCCCTGTTTGAAGGAGGAAAAAGCACAATAATCAGTCTATCCACCCCTTGCTACGGAACTCCAGCATAAGTGGCATCGCCAAGACTTTTGCATCGGGATGGGGAGCACCCGTAGTACCCAAAGCACGGAGATCGAAGAAGTGGAGCCAGTCAGACACAAAAGCCGTATGTACCAACTCGGTATTGCAATCGAGCGGAAGCACCGCACGCGCCTCCTGCGGCTTACATCCAGAGGCGATGAGCTTCATGTAGGCGAACTCGGCGGCCAAATTGGCAAAGAGCCATGCGTCTATCTTTGCCCATGAGGAATCTTGTCCCTTGGAAATGTCAGCACATAGAGAAGAAAAGAGGTTTGGAGCCTCCAAGCTTTCCACTTCCCTATCCGCATCATTCATTTCCTGACTTACCCAAGTAGGAAGATTGACCGTAATCTCTCCTGAGAACTTGTTCTTGGAATAATTGCAATAGCGAGTACTTTGTTCAGCCATGGAGTTGGCACGGTGGCGGTTGTACTCACGAGTGATGGAGATCTGCGTAGTGAAATGTACGGTGATGCGCAGTTCGTGCTTTCCCTGCTCATAGTCGCTGAGATAATCCAGACAGTCCAAAGCCTTGTTTTCCGCCAAGACACGAAGGTTGGTAGTGATATAGTCCTTTCCGTCTACCGTGTTACAACGCGAGAATTTGTTATGGGCAAGCAGCGGCAGTTCCCCATGGCTGCAGACGAGATAGACAGTACCATGCTCCAGCATGGCATAATGCTGGTTGGCTATCATTCTCTCAACAAAAGGTTTGGCAGAGTCGGCCGTTGTCTTCTCCTCACTTTTGTAGCACACCCTTCCGGCACGTTCAATCTGTTTGTATACGCCATCCATGCCAGACGGCTGTTCCCATATCTCGTATTGCGGTTGTTGTATCTTCATTGCTGTCGGATTTTACAAATTAAGTGCAAAGTTAGCAATTATTCTCAAACTATTCGTATCTTTGCATAAAAATTGCGACAACACATGGAGATTTTACCGATAGCACATTTCCGCTCCCCCTTCAGCAGCAAGTTCGGCATACCCAAGCAGTCGGGCCTCGTACCAGAATTAGAAGGTCGGATCATATTCGAACCAGAATACAGGAACGCAGACGCCATCAGAGGCATAGCCGAGTTTGACTACCTCTGGCTCATCTGGGCATTCTCCGCCAACAGGCACAAAGCCAACAGTCCGGTGGTACGCCCCCCAGTGTTAGGCGGAAACGAGAAGGTAGGTGTCTTTGCGACCCGCAGTCCTTTCCGTCCCAACAGCATCGGTCTTTCCTCGGTACGCCTCCACAAGGTGGAATACGAGACGAGCCATGGACCCGTGCTGCACGTAAAGGGAGCAGACCTCATGGACGGCACCCCCATATTCGACATCAAGCCCTACGTGACCTATGCAGACTGCCACCCCGAGGCAAGAAGCGGTTTTGTAGACTACAGGAAATGGGACAAGCTACAAGTGATCATGCCCGAAGCGACAAGACAGCACCTGCTACAGCACGGCATGGACGAGCGACAGATATCTACGCTCTGCGACGTACTGGCACAAGACCCCCGCCCCCATTATCAAAAAGACCCCCGCAAGGTATATGGCATGCCTTACGAGGGTATAGATATTCATTTCTCCGTAGACGGAGACAAACTTACTGTACAGCCTTGAATGTCGAGAAGTTGACATTCTCCACCTTCACGTCGCACGTATTGTCAATATCCTGCGCCTTGTTGTTGTAGAAGATGTTACAGTCCTTGACGGTAATGTCATGGATCATGCCCTTCTCGCCATGGGCAACAATGCCGTCCTTGCATCCACGCACATACACATTACTAATATGTATGTCCTGGAAATCGGGCACGAACTCTGCTTTTTGTGCTGCTGCAGCACTCTGCTGTTTTGCCCCCACATGATTGTCCCAATAGGTTGTCTCGAAGGTTATGGCAGCACCAGCGATATCGGTCATATAGATATGGTCGATATAGATATTCTCTGTCTTGCCACCGCGTTTCACAGCACTCTTGAAACGCAGTCCTGTGTCAGTGCCCTGGAACGTATTGTTGCGAACCAGAATATTTTTCATGCCACCAGAGAACTCACTACCAATCACAAAACCGCCATGAGCGTGGTAGACAACATTGTCCTGGATATTGATATTCTCGCACGGACCAGCCTTGACACCACTCTCGCCAGCACCGCCCTTCATACATATACCGTCATCGCCAGCATCTATGACACTGTTGACAATCAGCACATTCTTGCAGCAAGTGATATCCAAGGCATCACCATTCTGTGCATTCCAAGGGCACTTCACCGTAATGCCGTCGATGACCACATTCTGACAACGGGTAGGCACGAAATGGAAGCGAGGAGAATTGAGCAAGGTAACACCCTGCAGCAAGACATTCTGACAGTCAGTGAAACGAATCAAGTGGTTGCGGTATTTCTCCTGCGCCTCCATAGAAGCAGCCACATTAGGCTGGTTCTTCAGATTGTACGGATACCACAAGTCGCCCTTTGTAGAGACGGTGCCTCCCATGGCAAGGAACTGCTTCCACTCCACGTCGCTCACCTTGCTTCTCTTGACGGCACGCCACCATTCGCCGTTGCCATCGATACATCCCTCTCCCGTAATGGAGATGTTGCTGCGCTTACTTGCCGTAATAGCGGTGGAAGCACGCTGTTCCTTGACACCCGTCTCCTTGTCTGTCTTTATCAAGTCATTCTTGTCTTCCGAGAAGACGATGACTGCATTCTTCTCCAAATGCAAGTCGATATTATCCTTGAGCGAGATGAGACCAGTAAGATAGATGCCGGCAGGGACATTAAGATGACCACCACCCATCTTGCTCAACTTACTGATAGCTTTAGTGAAGGCATCCGTATTAAGAGTGAGGGCATCACCCTTTCCCCCACAGTCAAGCAAGCTCACCTGGTTGTCAGGGATAGTGGGCAATACGGGTTGCGGCATAGCTACAGGCAAGTTCTGGTAATACTTGGCGTAGTCGTTAGCAGCCAATACGTTCACCCCACAAAGGAGCACCATTAAGGACAAAATGATTTTCTTCATAGCTGTTACGTTTTGTAGTTTGTTTGGTTATTATTATCTTGTTTGTTGTTTGCATGAAATAAAAAAAAAGGCGGCCTCAAATTACTCGAGAACCGCCTCAAATGAAAGGAGGAGTGGTACCACCAGGAATCGAACCGGGGACACAAGGATTTTCAGTCCTTTGCTCTACCAACT
>CAVCDC010000157.1:0-3472 GCA_963600865.1 Firmicutes bacterium CAG:103 | reverse complement strand
AGATGCCAAGACGCTGTGGGTAACCACCCATGTACTTGCCGAAGAGAGCCTCGTCAAAGTAGTCATGACCTGCAGGAACAGGAGTGTGAACGGTATAGAGTGAAGAAGCACGAACCAGCTCAAGAGCCTGGTTGAAGTTCAAGCCGTCCTCCTCGATGTAATCACAGAGACGCTGCAGATTGCAGAGAGCAGCGTGACCCTCGTTGCAGTGATAGATATCCTTCTTGATGCCAATCTTCTTCAGCGCCAAGATACCACCAATACCGAGCAAGATCTCCTGCTTCAAACGGTTCTCCCAATCACCACCATACAGAGAGTGAGTGATAGGACGGTCGAACTCAGAGTTCATCTCGTTATCAGTATCAAGCAGATACAACTTGATGCGACCCACGTTCACCTGCCAAAGATAGGCATGAACCTGATAGTTCATATAAGGAACGTCGACAACTACAGGATTGCCATTCTCATCAAGTACTCGTTCGATAGGAAGAGAATTGAAGTTCTGTGCATCGTAATTGGCAATCTGCTGGCCATCCATACTCAAGCTCTGCTTGAAATAACCATATCTATAAAGGAAACCTACAGCACAAAGATCCACATTGCTATCAGAAGCCTCCTTCAAATAGTCACCGGCAAGCATACCCAGACCACCAGAATAGATCTTCAAAACCTGGTTCAAGCCATACTCCATGCAGAAGTAAGCGACAGAAGGACGCTTTGCGTTTGGCTTCACATCCATGTAGTCACGGAACATCTTGTAGACCTTCTTGACCTTAGCCATGGTAGCCTTGTCCTTTACGATAGCTTCCTTTCTGTCATAGCTCAGACGGTCAAGAAGCAACACGGGGTTGGCGTTGACTTGTTCGTACAACTGCGGGTCAAGGCTCTTGAACAGGTCTCGACCTTCGTAGTTCCATGCCCACCACATGTTGTGAGCAAGCTCGTCCAAGCACTTCAACTCTTTCGGAAGGCTTGACTTCACGTTAGTCTCCTTCCATTGAGGAGCATTTACATAATCAGCTTTAATCTTCATTGTGTCTCGATTAATATTAAAGTTTTATTTATTCTTTATTGGTTTCTAAAGACTTAACTCGCTCTTCCACCTTACGGAGTGCAAAGTCATAAGCATCATAATAATACTCTATGAAATGGCTCCACAAAGCTTTCTTAGACAACTTGTCCGCATTGGTGCGACACTTCTTCACCTCTGTCTCACTGAGCGAAGAGAATTCCGCCACCGTATCCTTGATGGCATCAGCCACCTCAGAATAGTTGTAGTCCGTACGGTGTATCACCTTCACACCATCACTGATATTGCAGTAATCGCCTTTCACAGAATTGGCCCAAAGACCAAATCCTGCCAAATCAGTAGTGATGCAAGGAACCTTAAAGGCGATAGCCTCCAATGGTGTGTATCCCCAAGGCTCATAGTATGAAGGATAGATGCAGAGGTCATTGCCGAGAACCACATCGTAATAGGGCATATTGACAATACCGTCATCACCTATCAGATAGCAAGGCAAGAATATCAATTTCACCTTGTCTTCCTTACGGTTCTGCATATTCAGATATTTCAGCATACCCAAGACATTGTCATGACTCATGTTGTTGAGCCAGTGGGTGATGGCTGGCACCTCCAGAGGCGTATCATACTTCTCACCACTTTCCAGACGAGCCTGCAAATCTTTTCTGGGTTCACCCACCCAACCGGGAACATCGATGAACGCAAGAACATTTTTCTTGAGTTTGTCACTTCTCAAGAGGCGGTTCATCGCTTCAATATACACGTCGACACCCTTGTTTCTAAACTCATAGCGACCGCTCGTAGAAACAATCAGTGTATCATCGTCAAGATCTGTACCCATCAAGGCATTGGCGATATCCAGCAAGCGTTTTCTTGCAGCCTTGCGTTTCTTGCCAAATGCAGCTGTTTTAGGTACAAAACTATTGTCAAAACCATTGGGCAACACAAAGTCTACTGGCTTGTCAAGCAACTCTTTACACTCATTGGCTGTAATTTCACTTACAGTTGTAAAGCAGTCCACATTCAATGCCGTCTGCTTCTCTATGGAGTGCTTGCTTTGCATATTCAGTTCACCAGCCATCTGGTCGCCGTTATAAGCGAAGAGATAGTCATAGAGCGGTTTGTTGTTGCCAGCAATACTTCTACCAATACTGGTGGCATGAGTCGTAAAGATGGTAGCAACCTCTGGCAGATGATATTTCACATAGAGAAGTCCCAAACCAGTCATCCACTCATTACCATGATAGACCACCTTTTTGTCTTTCTTAACCACATATTTGCAGAAGCTTTCCACTACCAACGCAGCAGCATAAGAGAACATGGAAGCCTCGTCGTAGTCACCATAAGCATGCAGACTATCAACACCAAAACGCTCCCACGCCTTGCCATACAATTCATCCTTGATAGCATAATAAGGTGTAAAGTCCACAAGAACGGCAACCGGTTCACCTGGGATTTTCCAACGTCCCACCTTCACCTTTAGTCCGTCAGCAGCAGCCATTTTCTGCCAGTCTGAATAAAGCGCATTATCACTTGAGAAATAAGGATTTTCCTTGTCTCTCCAACAATCAGGACCGATAAAAACCAATTGGTCTCCCAAACGATCCACAAGAGTCTTTGCCCGTGTAGACAAGACGGTGTATATACCGCCTACCTTGTTACACACTTCCCAGCTCGACTCAAATATATAATCTGGAAATAATCTATCTTTTTCCATAAAATACCAATAAAACACCGCAAAGATAATTAAAAAAACACAAAACCGCAAATTATTGAATAAATTTATTCACTAACTTGCCGTTTTCTTGATATAAATAAATAACTTTGTCGACAGAAAGGAATTTGACACCTCATAGTAACATGTTTTACTCATATTTCAGAAAAACAAAAACAATGAAAAAACATATTTTATCTGCAGTACTGATGGCAATGGCTACAACATGCATGGCTCAGACAGACAGTACCCTCTTTAAGGGGTATTTCAACAACAAAGAAAACAATATCTATCTCAAAATAGACTTTTACAAACAAAACATCAAGGTACCTGGCCAAGATATCTTCGGAGAAATCCCTGGATATTTGGGAGACAACATGGACAGTCGCAAATGGTTGATAACAGATGCATCTGTCAATGGAAAGACAGCCACAGTTTCCATCATCAATGATTATGGAAGTGAAGACCTTACTGCAGAACTAACATTACAAGAAGACGGAAGCTACATATTAAAACAAAAGAAAGGAAGCAATCTCAAAATAGCAAGAAACCGCAAATGGGTAAAATTACCCAAAAACATCATATTTGAAAAGAGGAAATAAGTACAGTTAAAAACTGGACGAAAAAGCCTCAGAAATTAAATGAAATCTATAAAATGAGAAAAGCCCGGGAAACCTTTTTGGAATCCTGGGCTTTCTATCTGAAAGGAGGCGGCCACCTACTCTCCCGCATTG
>CAVCDC010000156.1:0-3504 GCA_963600865.1 Firmicutes bacterium CAG:103 | reverse complement strand
TGGAACTTGTCGATGATGGTGGTGAGAATCTTGTTGTCTATCTCGTCGAGGCCATACTGGTCGATGTTGAGCGCCTTCAGTCCAAACTGGGCGATTTCGGCGGTGATGGTGCCGTTGCCCTTCACCTGGGCGAAGTCACGCACCCTTCGCAAGAGAGAGTTGGCGATACGGGGCGTGCCTCGCGAGCGGCGGGAGATTTCCACCGCCGCCTCGTCCTCGATGGGCACCTTCAGGAGCATCGCACTGCGCTTGATAATCTTCTGCAGCGTCTCGGGGTCATAGTACTCCAAGTGGAGGTTGATACCGAAGCGAGCGCGGAGAGGGGCTGTCAAGAGACCGCTGCGCGTGGTGGCTCCCACGAGGGTGAAGGGGTTGAGGTCTATCTGTATGCTGCGCGCCGAGGGTCCCTTGTCTATCATGATGTCGATGCGGTAATCCTCCATCGCCGAGTAGAGATACTCCTCCACCACGGGCGAAAGACGATGGATCTCGTCGATGAAGAGCACGTCGTTGGGCTCCAATGAGGTGAGGATGCCCGCCAGGTCGCCTGGTTTGTCGAGCACAGGTCCGGAGGTAATCTTGAACCCCACGCCCAATTCGTTGGCGATGATGTTGCTCAGCGTGGTCTTACCTAATCCTGGAGGACCGTGCAGGAGCGTATGATCGAGCGGTTCGCCACGGTACTTTGCCGCCTCTACAAACACTTCGAGGTTTTCCACCACGCCGCTCTGTCCACTGAAGTCGTGGAACTTCAGTGGTCTGAGCGCCTTCTCGAATTCCTTCTCGGCGGGCGACACCGACTCGTTTCTTATGTCAAAATCTTCGTTCATTCCATTACGTAATATTTGTGTGCAAAGTTACATAATTGTTGCTGAAATAAAGAATTAAGCAGGGGGAAATTTGCCCATGTGGATGGAAAGCAGTACTTTTGCAAAGGTTTTGCGACACAAGCAGAGCCACTAACGAGAAAGAAGACAATGAAAATAGGAAATATAGAATTCGGTCCACGCCCACTCTTCCTCGCCCCGATGGAAGACGTGACAGACATCGGTTTCCGCATGCTCTGCAAGCGTTTCGGTGCCGCCATGGTCTATACGGAGTTTGTCTCGGCAGAAGCACTGGTACGCGCCGTCAAGTCTACCGTCAGCAAACTGACCATCAGTGACGAAGAGCGTCCCGTAGGCATCCAGATATACGGTCGCACGACAGCCGACATGGTGGAGGCAGCACGCATCGTGGAGCAGGCGAAGCCCGACGTGATAGACATCAACTTCGGTTGTCCGGTGAAGAAGGTGGCTGGAAAGGGAGCTGGAGCGGGCATGCTGCGCAACATCCCCCTCCTGCTCGACATCACACGCGAGGTGGTGAAGGCAGTAAACGTGCCCGTCACGGTAAAGACACGCTTGGGATGGGACAATGAGAACCTCATCATCACCGACCTTGCCGAGCAGTTGCAGGACTGCGGCATACAGGCACTCACCATACACGGCAGAACACGAAGCCAGATGTACACGGGCGATGCCGACTGGAGGCTCATCGGAGAGGTGAAGAACAATCCGCGCATACACATCCCCATCATCGGCAACGGCGACATCACGACACCCGAGGAAGCCCAGTTCGCCTTCGACCGCTATGGCGTGGATGCTGTCATGGTGGGACGAGCCACCTTCGGAAGGCCGTGGATATTCAAGGAGATGCGCGACTTCATAGACCACACGGGAGCAGCTCCGCTCACCGTGGACGAGAAGATAGACCTGTTGGAAGAGCAGTTGCGCATCAACATAGAGCGCATAGACGAATACCGGGGCATCCTCCACACACGCCGCCACCTTGCCGCATCGCCCATCTTCAAGGGCATTCCCGACTTCAAGCAGACACGCATCGCCATGCTACGTGCCGACAAAGAAGACGAACTGACTGCAATCTTAGAGAAATGCAGAGAAAGAGTGAAGAATTTAAGTGAAGAGTGAAGAACGAAGAGTGAAGAATTTAAGTGAAGAGTGAAGAACGAAGAGTGAAGAATCCAAATGCTTTAAGAGAGTATTTACACTTGAGACATTTGTCCCTTAACTTCCTTAACTCCCTAACTTCCCTTAACTCCACGATATTCTCCTAAAAAATACCAACATGTTAAAATTACTACAAGGGCTTAGCCACTGGCTTGCCAATTACACCTCCCTTTTTATCATCGGGGTGGCCGTGTTTACATTCTTCTTCCCACATACCTTCGACTGGGTGCGCGGAACCACACAGACCGTCATCCTCGGCATCATCATGCTCACGATGGGTCTCACCCTCACCACGGGCGACTTCAAGATACTTGCCCGCCGACCGCTCGACATCTTCATCGGAGCCTGCGCCCAGTTTATCATCATGCCGGGTGTCGCCTACCTCTTGGTACACGTATGGCACCTCGACCCTGCCCTCGCCTTGGGCATCTTGCTCGTAGGTTGTTGTCCAGGCGGTGTTTCGAGCAACATCATGAGTTATCTCTGCCATGGCGACGTGGCGTTCTCCGTAGGAATGACCTGTGCCTCTACCCTCCTCGCCCCAATCATGACACCGCTGCTCATGAAGCTCACGGCTGGCGAGATCATCCATGTCGACGCCGTGGGAATGTTCCTCAACATTCTCATCGTGACAATCATCCCCGTGGCAATAGGTTGTCTGCTCAACTACATCTACGCCAAGAAGGAGAGTTTTCCCACTATCCAGAGCCTCATGCCAGGCGTGAGCGTCACCTGCCTTGCCTTCATCGTGGGAGGTGTCATCTCTACCGTCCACGACGACCTCGTGGCACGTGGCTTGATGCTCTTCCTCTGGACCTTCGCCGTAGTATTCTGCCACAACTCCCTTGGCTACCTCCTCGGTTGGTTTGCTGGCAAACTGGCTGGTTTCAACACTGCCAAGAAGCGCACCATCAGCATCGAGGTGGGCATGCAGAACGCCGGACTTGCCACCGTGCTCGCTGGCAACTTCTTCGCCGCCCAGCCCCTTGCCGTACTGCCCTGCGCCATCAGTTGCGCCTGGCACAGCATCTCGGGGACAATTCTTGCTGGAATCTTTCTGAAATGGGACCAGCTGCAAGACAAAAAACATGCGAAAAAGTGCTGATCCCCCCTTCTTTGGCAATTATCTGCCCAGTTAGGAAAATATTTCTCTCCAGTTAGGAAAATTAATTTTGCCTAAAGGGAGCAGATTTTGCAGAAAAATGCCAAAAAGGAGAAGCAAAAACATGATTTTAGACTGTTTCAAGGGCTGAAAAATAGGTGATTTCTTGCCTTTAAGAGAAGAAACGGCCAAAGAAGATTTTGCTAAACACTTAATTATAAGCGCATTACAACTATCTGCGTTTCAGTTTCAGTTGTTTCAGTTGTTTTTCAAGAGGGTGCTTATTCTTTGGTTCTTCCGCTCAGATGCACTCACCTTGAATGTTTATTTCCCTGTCTGCAGCAGCTTCACGGCACGCTGCACAATCTCGTTGGTCTCGTTCCATACTTGGAA
>CAVCDC010000155.1:0-3562 GCA_963600865.1 Firmicutes bacterium CAG:103 | reverse complement strand
GGATACCATACGGCGAGCCATCCCACGGCAATGACCGTGATGAAGATGAGGGCGACATCCGTATAGTGGACACTGACGGGGTAAGCATCGACGATGAAGGAGCCTGCCGAGTCACCCAATTTCACAAGACCGTACTGCTGTTGCAGGAGGCAGAGCAACAAGCCCAAGCCGATGCCGACAATGGCACCGACGGCAGAGATCATCCTACCCTCGAAGAGGAAGATGCGAGCAATCTGTTTGTCGCTTGCCCCGAGGTTACGCAGTGTCACCACGTCGTTCTTCTTGTCGATGATGAGCATGGAGAGCGAACCGATGATGTTGAAGCAAGCCACGACGAGGATAAAGGTAAGGAAGATATAGGCAATCATCTTCTCTATCGCCATGATGCGGAACGTATCCTCCTGTTGCTCATAACGGTCGAGGACACGGAAGCGCGAGCCTGCCAATTCCTTCATCTCCTTCTTTACGGCATCCAGGTCACTGCCCGGTTTGAGTCTTATCTCAAGAGACGAGATCATGCCCTGTTGCCCAAACAAGTTGCGGGCAAAGGCAATGGAGGTGACAATATATTCCTTGTCGTATTTCGCCTGTTTCACACCGAAGAGGACACCAGGACTATTGAGCGAGTCGACGACGAAGCCCGCCTCAGGGTTGGAGATATCAAACTGTCCCTCTTTCTGTGGGGCATAGATACGCATGAATCCATCCCATTGCGCCCCGATACCCAAGGTCTGCGCCAGTCGCATGCCAAGGATACCATACTCCAAGTTGGCGGCATGGAGCGAGAACGTTCCGTCGCCATACAGGATGTCAGTGATGTGCGTGAGGTCGGCGAAGTTGTCGTCCACACCCTTCACCGTCACCATCGCCTGTCGGTCTTGATAGATGGCAAGGGCATGGTCTTCCACTGCCTCAGTAGCTACCTCCACCTGCGGCAACAGTTTGATCTTGGTGAGCACGGGGTCATCGGCAGCCACCGTCTTACCCTCCACGGGAAGAACCTTCAGCTGCGGGTCGAAGTTGGTGAACAGCGACGCCACCAAGTCGTGGAAGCCGTTGAAGACACTCAGCACGATGACAAGTGCCATCGTGGCAACAGCCACACCCACCATGGAGATGCCGCTAATCACATTGATGACATGCGTGCTCTTCTTCGAGAAAAGATACCTGCGTGCTACAAAGAACGGGAAGTTCATTTTTTTCTTTTTTCAACGGCGCGAGCCTTTTTTACCTTTTTACTTTTTTACCTTTTTACTTTTTCAAGAGTTCGTCGATGCGCTCCAAATAGTCGAGGCTGTCGTCCAAGAAGAAGCGCAGTTCGGGGATGATGCGCAACTGGTTGTGCACACGCTTTCCGAGGTCGTAACGGATGGTCTTCTCATTGGTCTTCACATTCTGGAGAATCTCCTCGCCCTTGTCAGAGGGGAAGACACTCAGATACGCCGTGCAAACACTGAGGTCAGGACTGATCTTCACCTTCGTGACGCTGACCATCACACCATGCATCATGCGTGTCTGCGACTGGAAGATAAGGCTCAGCTCCTTCTGTAGGAGCCTTGATATTCTATTTTGTCTTGTTTCTTGCATATATTTATTATTTATAATTTGTAATTTATCATTATTCCAAGTCCACGTGCGTCACATCCACCTTCTCGTGTAGGAAGATCTGCGCCGACTCCTTGAACTTCTCCTCACTCTCGGTAGTGAGATACTGGCACCTACCCTGTTTCGTGACGTTGCGTTCCACGTCAGGATGGCGCTGCAGGTAGTCGTTCAGACTGTTGGCGACATACTGTCCCTGTGGAACGATGCGCACACCGTCGGGGATATTCTTCACGATGCTGTTCATCAACAGCGGATAGTGAGTGCAACCCAAGATGATGGTGTCGATGTCCTTGTCCTTCAGCATCAGTTGGTCGATGCGCTTCTTGACGAAATAGTCGGCACCGGGACTGTCCGCCTCGTTCGCCTCGACGATGGCAGCCCACAACGGACACGCCACACCACTCACCTTGACCCCCGGCCACAGTTTGGCAATCTCAAGGTCGTAGCTCTCACTCTTGATGGTACCTTCCGTCGCAAGAAGTCCCACGTGTCCCGTCTTCGTGATGTTACCAATCACCTCAGCCGTAGGACGGATGATACCCAACACACGCCGTTCGGGATCCAACTGCGGAATGTCCCTCTGCTGGATGGAGCGCAGCGCCTTTGCCGACGCCGTGTTACAACCCAAGATGACGAGGTGGCAGCCCATGGAGAAGAGCTTCAGTACCGCCTGGCGCGTGAACTTATATACCACCTCGAACGAGCGTGAGCCATAGGGCGCACGGGCGTTGTCGCCAAGATACATATAGTCGTATTGTGGCAACACCTGGCGCAGACCATGCAGGATGGTCAGTCCGCCATAGCCAGAGTCGAAGATCCCGATAGGACCGGGTTGTGATGGTAATGTCATTTCAGTCTCTCCTTTATCAACGCCGTGACGTCCTCGCCCATCGCACTGTCGATATAAGGCAGCACATCATCGTCGGCATTCATGATGAACGCAAAGCCCTTCTCCCTACCCAACTGCTGTAGGACAGTCTTGATCTGCAACTTGAGCGGTGCATAAGCTTCGGTTTCCGCCTGTTCGAGGAGACGTTCCGACTCCGCCTTGAAGGCGATGTTCTTAGCCATCAGTTCGCGCAGCTCAGCCTGTCTCTTCTCAAGGATAGAGGGAGCGAAGTTGCGCTGACCGTCTAAAAACTCTTCATATTTGGCATTGAACTCATCCTCTGCCCGTTTCGTCTCGGCGTCATACTTAGAGCGGAGGTCGTCCATGTTATGCTTGGCTATCGCATAGCCAGGCATGGCATAGAAGACATCCTTGAAACTGAAGTAGCCGAAGCGCAGGGACTGCGAGGCAGATGTCTCTGTCGTCACCGCCACAGGAACCGTCCTGACAGCCGACTGAGCGAACGTCACCATCGGCAGCCATGCCATAGCACAATAAAGGAATGTCTTTTTCATCATGTTAAAAGGTTGTCGTTAAAGAAGAGAGGGCAGGCACGAGAATGCCTGCCCTCACTGTTTCCTGTTATGGGTGGCACTAACATTAGCTTGCCACCTTGAAAATGCTTACTTGATCTTAGCCTGAACTTCCTTGGTAACATCTACCACGTTGGTACCTGCGTAGATGGCAGCACCCTCCTCGAAGATGTAAGTGTAGTTGCCAGCCTTACCAACAGCCTCGATGGCAGTACGTACCTTGGCAACGATGGGCTGCATCAGTTCGTTGCTCTTCTTCTGCAACTCCTGCTGACCGTCCTGGTAAGCCTGCTGAATCTTGGTCTGGAGGTTCTGAAGCTCAGTCTCCTTCTGCTGTTTGGTAGTAGCGTTCATAGAGCTTTGAGCCTTCTGATACTCGTCAGCCTTGCGAGTGAACTCGTCCTGCATTGCCTTGAGGTCGTTCTCCTTCTGCTTCTGCAGCGCTTCCAGTTCGCCGTTAGCCTTGGCAACGTCAGGGAGAGCCTGCATGATGGTCTGGGTATTTACCTTACCGAACTTCTGAGCCATCATGGTC
>CAVCDC010000154.1:0-3774 GCA_963600865.1 Firmicutes bacterium CAG:103 | reverse complement strand
ACAACGAGTATGCGCTGGAGGCATTCAAGAGCAACGGCATCGCTTACCTTCAGAAACCCATCGTGCCACAGGAACTGACCGAGGCTGTGGAAAAGGCAAAGAAACTGATAGCCACCGACCATCCCTCGCAGGATTATTCCGCCCTCCTGGCCTCCCTTGGTTTGAAGAAACAAGACTACCGGGAGCATTTTCTCGTGCAGAATGCCGACGGCTACACCGTGCTCAATGTGCAGGATATCAGTCACGTAACTACCGAGAACGGCATCACCCGAGCCTTCCTCCACAGCGGTAAGTCAATGTCCTTGAACTTCACGCTCAACGACATCGAGACCCAGCTCGACCCCACGAAGTTCTTCCGTGCCAACCGCCAGTACATCATTTCCATCGACAGCATCGAGCGCATCGGCTTCCTCTTTGGTGGCAAGCTCTCCATCTGCTTGAAAGGCTATCCCATGGTAGATGTTATAGTCAGCAAAGAGAAGGCGACGCAGCTGAAGGAGTGGATAGACAGGTGATGTTTTTCTTATCTATTATGACAGGCAGAGTTATATTTCAAAAACAAATTCACAAAATAATTAGGCAATTATTTGCTAATTAAGTGGATTTTAGCTAATTTTGCGGTTCTTGTATACAAGTCGAGTACTTATACGTCGTTTCTTAGGGAATGCTGGAATATAAACTGTCAGAATATGAATGAGAATAAGATATCGGTAGTAATCAATACCTATAATGCGGCACGTTTCTTGACCAAGGTGTTGGATTCGGTGAAAAATTTCGACGAGGTGGTGGTTTGCGACATGGAGAGTACGGATAATACCGTGGAGATCGCAAAACGGTTTGGCTGTAAGGTGGTAACTTTCAAAAAGGACAATATCTCTATTGTAGAACCCGCTCGGCAGTTTGCTATCGATGCCGCCACCTATCCTTGGGTGTTGGTGGTGGATGCCGACGAACTTGTTACTCCTTCATTGCACGATTATCTCTATACAGAGATAGCCAAAGCTCAGTGTGCCGACGGCATCTTCATCCCTCGCAAGAACTATTTCATGGGTAGGTTTATGCACAGTACTTATCCCGACTACATCTTGCGGTTTTTCAGGAAATCGAAAACCCATTGGCCTCCTGTTATCCACACTTCACCCGTAGTGGATGGTATGGTGTGCAAGATACCGAGCAAAAGACTCGACTTGGCTTTTGAACACCTTGCCGACGATAGTGTGACTGACATCATCCGAAAGAATAACACCTACAGCAACTATGAAGTGAAACGACGCATCAACAAGCATTATGGTGTAGGTCATCTCTTGGGACGTCCATTGTTCCGTATGTTTAAGGCATACGTACTGAAAGGTGGATGGAGAGATGGTGTACCCGGACTTATTTATTCGCTTCTTATGGGAGTATACCAGTTGATGATTGTAGCCAAGTTGATGGAGATAAGGAAAGGAGGAAAAGATGAATGACGAGATGGGAAAAGATGGCGGAAATATGCAGTCGCACAAGCGATTGTTGTTTGTAATTAGTAGATTCTTGGATGGAGGGATTGACACTGTGTTAGTGGAATATCTGCAATATATAGTGTGTGCCCATGACTTTGAGGTGACTTTGGCCATCGGAGTGCGCATGTATGATTTGGAGGTGTTCTTGTCGCGCATTCCCAAGGAGGTGAAGGTAATTTATTTCAACCAAGCCCGATGGCTTGTCGGTGGGTCCATGCGAAGGGTGACAGGTGATATTTCCTCCTGTAGCAAGGCATTGGACGAGATGCTGTTGAATCCTATACGTAGATGGAATATCTGGCGAGGGCTGAAGAAACAGGCTCTGGTGCATGATGTGGTGATAGACTTTGCTTGCAGCTATTCGTCTTTTATGAAATCGATATCCAAGCCCAAGATATGCTTTTATCATTTCAGTTTACCTACAGACTTGGCTAACAACGAGCGCAGGCGGTTGCGT
This sequence comes from Firmicutes bacterium CAG:103, assembly GCA_963600865.1. Taxonomy (GTDB): domain Bacteria; phylum Bacteroidota; class Bacteroidia; order Bacteroidales; family Bacteroidaceae; genus Prevotella. The sequence goes on along the minus strand of CAVCDC010000154.1, from coordinate 1,818 downwards.
ATGGAAGGCCGATTGGCATATTATGACAAGATAGTAGCCATATCCCTTGATATGCAACGCCAGTTTGAAAAATGTTTCCCTGCATTGAAGCCGCGAATGGCTATGATTTACAATGCCAAGAATGTGGAGAGGTTGCAGACGAAAGCTTCCGAGCCTTCTTCTGCGCCCATAGGCAAGCCTTACCTCTTGGCAATAGAGCGATTGGAAGAAAGTCAGAAAGATATTACGACCTTATTGCATGCCATGAAAATTCTAAAGGAGGAGTATGGCTTTTCCATGCCTCTGTATTTATTGGGAAAAGGGAAGTCTGAAGATTACTTAAGGAAAATGGCTGCTTCTTTGGGTGTGGAGGAGCAGGTGGAGTTCATGGGATTTACCGCTAATCCTTATCCATGGTTGAAGAATTGCACCGCTTTACTGCATAGCGCAAAGTTTGAGGGGTTGCCCACGGTCTTGATAGAAGGACTGTTGCTTGGCAAGTTTATCATCAGTACCGATTGTCCTACAGGTCCCAAGGAAATACTTGATGAGGGTAGGGCGGGCATCTTGGTGCCGATGAAGGATGCCCGTGGCTTTGCTGAGGCTGTGGTCAAACTGATGACAGACACAAGACTACAGGAATTACTCCTCTCAGGTATCAGCTCTCATCAGAAAGCTTTTACCTTTGAGAGTACCTATCTACAGTTTGTGCATCTGATAGGCGATGTGTCGCCCTTCTAATCTTACTTGATGTGTTTGAACAGGTCGTTGAAATGAGAGAAAGAGGCAAGACTGAGCTTTGTGTCTTTCTCCTCCATCCAGTACAGAGGTGTGTTGTGGTACATGGAGGCTACTAATGAGAAGGTACTTGGTGCCCCTATCAGATAGTCGCATTCCGACAACAGGCAGAGGTCATCTTCTTGTCCTCCTTGTGGAAAAAGAAGTTGTGCTTGCGGCAGTGCCTGATAGTATGCTTCTTTGTTGAGGTTAGGATCATTGCTGCAAACATATACTGATAGCTTCTTTTCTGGAAAGAGCTGTTGGAACTGTTTGATGTAGTCGATATACACCGAGTCCTCATAATAATATTTTCCTCCGTGCCATGTTTTGTAGTCTCCACGGCGTATGTGAACGCCCAGTCGCAGGTCATGCTTTCCTTTTGAGCCCATGTAGTGAGCTGCTTTCTGCCGAATAGCTTCGTCAAAGGTAAACATGTCGATAATTTCTTGTTTGTATTTCACAAAGAGTTCGCAGCAACTGAAACACCATCCCGAAACAATTACGTTGTTGTGGCAAAGCATCGCCTGTTCGTTGCTTTCAAAATCGACATTGCCGTCATTGTAATGCACCGTAGGTATCAATTTCAAGTAGGCGGCTGCCTTAACCAAAATGTAGGTCAAGAAGTTGTAACCAAGGCTGTGGCTTATCTTGAAGTAAGGATATTTGTGGCAGAAGCGCAAGGAGAGACTCTTTCGCCCATGCTCTCGTGCCCATGAATAGACGTGCCCATATTGCAGCATGTTGTTGCACATGCGTCCTTTGTCTGTTGCGAAGATCATATATGTAATTTATAGAAACGTATCCCCCTTATAAATTCATATTTGGGAATGATGACGCTAACATTTACTATGCTTTTGTTGTGAGTATTGTCTTTGACTTTTTTCGTTGCAAAGTTAGTAAAATTAAAATACTTTTGGCATATTTGTAGCCTTTTTCTGAAAGACTGCCCTTTGTTTTAATGATATTTAAGGGTGGCTCTATAAATTAGTAACTATTCAGCTGCCCCTACAAACAGTTAGGGGTAGCTGTTAGCCTAATGGGTACGACTCATCTGCCATC
>CAVCDC010000153.1:0-3814 GCA_963600865.1 Firmicutes bacterium CAG:103 | reverse complement strand
TGGAGTGGTACACTTTTTAATTAGAAAGTGGTACACTTTTAAATTAGTATATACAACCAAAAAGAGAGAAAAGTATCTTTCCATAAAATCTCAAAAGATTTTATGGAAGATTTTATCAGTATGTGTGGATTTGATTCTGTAGATGTTCTAAATGACTATATTGCTTCTTATATGCCAGATATAAGACCTTTGGTTATTCCTTTTTATGATGTGAAAAATAAAGGGGAGATAGAAATTCCGATTGAATTTTCTTTATTATTAACCGGGTCTAATGGTATGGCTTCAGGAAATACTCCTAAAGAAGCTATACTGCAAGCATTATGTGAGATTTTTGAACGTTATGCCATAAGTGAAATTTATTGGAATGAATATACACCACCAACAATCCCATTCTCTTTTTTCTCAGATACAGAAATTGGTAAAACTTTAAGTCTGTACCAAAAAGAAACAGGTAATAAGGTTATAATAAAAGATTGTTCTTTAGGTAAGGGTATTCCTGCTATTGGTTTAATCATTATAAATGAGGCTGAGCAACTGTATAATTTCAAGTTGGGAGTAGATTTCGTTCCTACCATAGCTTTGGAACGATGCTTTACAGAAATTCATCAAGGGAGAAACTCTTTTGAAGGTTTGTCTTTCAATTTTATTAAGACTAAGTGTATAGACGCAGAAGAAAAGAAGCTTGCAGAAAGAAATTTAATGAAGATCTTTATTAATGGTACTGGCTTTTGGCCAATGTCTGTATTGCAAGGAGAAGAATCTTACAAGTTTAAGGGATTTAACCCCTTGTTGGGAGAGTCTAATTCTTACGACCTTAAGTATTCTATAAATCTTATAGAAAGCATGGGGTATAATGTGTATATACGTAACAACTCATTCTTAGGCTTTCCAGCATACTATGTTGTTGTGCCTGGAATGAGTCAGATAATAAAGACAAACCCTTTTGTCTCAATTTACAAACCTTCTTTTGTTGATTTTTCTTTAATAAACAAGTTGGGGAGTGTTACTGCAGATATAGCTAAAAAAATATAGGTATAGGCGTTTAGAGCGCACTTGCGAAATGCCCTATTTAAGGCGCTTCGGTGGATTTTTTACCATTCTACGGAGGAGCACATCGAAGATTGTGTCCATTTGGTTCCTTCTGTTGAACCTAAAATGGTATTCGTCGAGGTATCCTTGGAGCCGTTCTTTTGAGCAATGGTGGTGTATTCCACGAAGCCATCCTTTAATATTCATTATGTGAATGTGCATTTGGGGAAACCCTTTGCCATCATTTGATGGTCGTTGCGACAAGTTCGGATAGTCCTTCCTTAATGGTATGTAGCCATTCCATTCGTCAGTAACAACTGTGGCATTCTTGTCAATGTAAGTTTCAAAGAACGGTCTGAAAGATTTCGAAGAAGCATCATCAATGACCTGGGCATACGCTCGACCAAACTCAGTTCCTCTTATTTCCAAAGCAACAACTACCAGTTTCTTCTTTCCAGCTTTTCTACCAACAACACCTTCTTCCTCACCTCCAACATAGAACTCATCAACATGTACTTCACCCGTAAGTGGATGTGTTTTAGAGCTTTGCATTGCTTGTTGAATTTTCCATTTAAACTCCCAACAAGTTTTTTGACGCAATCCGTATTCTTCGGATAGTTCCAATGAAGACATACCTTTCTTCTTTGTGCTAATTTTGAATGCTATATGAAAAGCTAACTCAATGGAAAATTTACACTTGTCGAACATGGTACCAGCTGTCGGACTCTCGTCATGCTTGCACCTGGTACAGCGGCGAGAAAAGGGAAGGCGGCCTTTGCAATAATGAGTGTTGCCACACTTCCTGCATACATAGCCGTCTTGCCATTTAATTTCAGACAGATACTCATAACATGTTTCTACTGAGTTAAAGCGATGGTAAAAATCAATCGACTTCACACCTTTAAATATATTTCTTGTTTCCATACTGCAAAGGTACGGAATTATTTTTAATTAGTGCGCTCTAAACGCCTATACCTATATTTCTAATTTGTGCTTAGTGCTTTCAATGTTATCCCATCATTACGGAATCCTGTCACAATGTCTTGTGGAACATGGAAATCCGTTTGTGGATCACGACCATGGGTAAGCCAGGTGATGACGCTTCGCTTGGCATCACCCAACACACGGCGAATCCACGGATATTTGGTCTTGACCACCTGACCATTCATCACTAAATTCAATTTCTCTACTTTCAGCTTGCGGTAGGCTATGAATAGCCCTAGTGACCATTCCCCATAGTAGCCGATGATACGCCGCTGGCGGCTATAGCTATGATCCTTGGCACGTTTTTCCAATTCAAAGAGCACAGGAAACACAAACTCACAGAACTCGTCATAGAGTTTTTTCCTTGCGACAAAGATACTATAGGGAACAAAGGTGTTCGAGTCGTACATATATTGTAGCAAAGCCTCCTTGGCATCGGGGTGAACGCTCAGCACGGTATCGATGTAGAGCCAGTAATCCTCCTGCGAGAGAGCGGTAATGAGTCCCTTGGAAACCACATCATACTGCGTGGCCTTGTAGTAGTCGCACACGAGCATGTCCTTGCCTTTCAACAGTTTCTCGATAGTCTCCTCGTTGATGTTGGCGTCAAGGTAGCGGCGATAGTGGCACAGACCGATATACTCCACGTTTTTGATGTTCTTCCATCCCCAGTAGATGGCTGTCCATTCACTCCATGCGGCATTGCGCAAGCTGATACCATCCCCCTCATTGTCTTTGACAAAACCAAGGTCAACGTCAGGATGCAGATCAGCCCCCACTTGTATCGCTTTATACACACCGCTATTTCTTGTGTAAGGATCTGACTTATGGGCGCATACGAGTAGAATTACCCCCCCCAATTTGCACCTTGCCAACCATTCGTTTCAAGAACTTCCTCGACCATGCGTGACCATTCATACAGGCAACTATCTTGTAGAGAAGCAAGAGGTCATAACGACGGTAAAGCGACGGAAAAAGGGCGTGTGCTTGCTGGCTGTAATAGTCACGTTCTCCTATAAACAGATTGAAGAGACAGATGCGTTCCCAAAAACTCTTTCCCTTAAATTCAAGATGCCCGATGAAGTCTTCCCGAATGTCTTTGCGTGCATGACTGGCAGCAGCAAAATCCCGATTTTCTATCATCACAGGAACAGGAAGCAGATAAACCTTTGTTTTCTTATACATGCGGAAAAGGCACTCGACATCCTCAAAGCGTCGTATCTCCTCGTTAAAAGGACAAGCCAACGCCACACGTCGTGAGCACATGAAGTCCCCGGTGCGAGCCGCATAGTAATGGAAGAACAAAGCAGCATACGGATTCTTCAGCAAACCTTCCTTGAAGGAGAAAGGTTCGCCTTGCTTCTTTCCGTTCGATCTATAGATGGATGAACAACAAAACATCTCTATCTCGGGATGTTTCTCGCTAAGACCATGGAAGGTCGCCAATGCCCCAGGCAACATTTCATCATCTGCATCCAGAAAGACTATCCACTCGCCCTTGGCATTCTTCACGCCTGTATTGCGAGCCTTGCTTGGTCCTCCATTCTCTTGCTTTATCAATCGAATGCGAGGGTCGGTCATCGACTCGACTATAGAAACAGAGCCATCCGTCGAGCCATCATCGACAATCACCACCTCGAAGTCTGGGTAAGACTGAGACAGCACACTGCCCAACGATTGCGCGATAGATGCCTCCTTGTTATAAAGAGGTATTACTACGGAAATCATAAAGTTTTCTTTTTAGTAACTGAAGTTTCCCACTCTTGATAATCAATCGGTTACAATTTGATGAACGAATATA
>CAVCDC010000152.1:0-3921 GCA_963600865.1 Firmicutes bacterium CAG:103 | reverse complement strand
AGTCGCTCAAACTCCAACAGACGCAGGAGGCAGGAAGTATTTTTATTAATGAGGTGAAGAACATCATCATTACTGTAGTAGCTGCCACCGCTGTGATTCATGGACAAATGACACTCGGTATGATGCTTGCCGTGCAATACATCATCGGACAGCTCAACTCGCCAGTGGAGCAACTGATGAACTTCTTCTATTCCCTGCAAGATGTGAAGATCAGCTTGGAGCGTATCAACGAAATTCACCAGATGGATGATGAGAACGGAAAGGAAGGTTTGCTTACTTCTATCGAGGACAAGAGCGAGGGTATTGACATCAAGAACATCATGTTCAAGTATGACCCGCATGCTTTGCGCAAGACTATAGACGATGTGAGCATCCATATCCCGCAAGGCAAGGTAACAGCCATCGTTGGCGCATCCGGCAGTGGAAAGACCACCCTCATCCGTTTGATGTTAGGCTATTATCCTGTCTTGGAAGGACAAATCTACATAGGCAACACCGACATCAACAAGCTCAACAAGAAATGGTGGCGCAGACAATGTGGTGTTGTCATGCAGGACGGTGTCATCTTCTCGGAGAGTATTGCACGAAACATTGCCGTCGACGATGGCGACATAGACAAGGAACGATTGTTGAAAGCTGCGGAGATAGCTTGTATCAAGGATTATGTGATGGCTTTGCCTCTGAAGTTCAATACCAAGATTGGACGTGATGGCGTGGGACTGAGCCAAGGACAGAAACAGCGCATCTTGATAGCAAGGGCGGTGTATAAGAATCCAGACTATATCTTCCTCGACGAGGCAACCAACTCGCTCGATGCCAACAACGAGAGAAGCATCGTGGAGAACTTGGACAAGTTCTATAAGGGAAAGACGGTTGTGATTGTGGCTCATCGCCTAAGTACGGTGAAGAATGCTGACCAAATCGTGGTCATTGACCAAGGAAAGGTTGTTGAGGTTGGCAACCATGAGTCATTGACCGCGAAGCGAGGGGCATATTATAACCTTGTGAAGAATCAGTTGGAATTGGGAAATTGATGGCGCATTACAAACTTAGTTTGCCAACCTGTCAGGAGACATCAGATACTGCCATGCGAATGCCAAGACCACTTGGGTGAAGTTCAACAATAGTTTGCCGGGCACTCTATCTGCATCTTCTCATTAAAGAAATTAACCTCGTAAATGACTGTATATCAAAAAGATTGCTTAACTTTGTCGATAGTAAAATGATTTTACTCAGTGGATTGAGTAATTTTACTCAGTGCAAAAAAGAAAGCAAAGATGTATAAAAGGAACATATACCATACCATCAGCAAGCGACTGAATGAACAAAGAATGTTCATCCAAGTCATCATGGGACCACGCCAGATAGGCAAATCCAACGCGGTAAAAGACCGACTATAACAATTATAAAATGTTTTTTCCATTTTTCTCTTTGTAAAACGTTGGAAATTTAGAAAAATGTCGTATCTTTGCCTTGAATATTGGCGTTCTGTAAATATTTCAAAATACAGAAACGGGCAGAAAACCGCTCGCTCGCATTCTGTCACTGATGCTGAATAGGCAAACGCCAGACTTCGCGATGTTCAATCAAAGTTCATATAAGAGCGAGTAAACTTTACTTTTTAAATTCTCCGAAACATGATTCAGGAATACCAAATAAGAATTCTGCCAGAACAGGCGGCGAATGAGGAAAATATCAAGCAGTATCTCTCACGGGAGAAGGGGCTTGATGTGAGAACGCTTAAGCAAGTACGTGTGCTCAAGAGGAGTATTGATGCGCGGCAACGTACCATCTTTGTCAATCTGAAGGTGCGTGCGTACATCAACGAGTTTCCTCAAGAGGATGAATTCGTGCATACCGAATATCCCGATGTGAGCAACCGGCCGCAGGTGATTGTCGTCGGAGAAGGTCCTGGCGGTCTGTTCGCTTCGCTGAGACTCATCGAACTGGGCTTTCGTCCCATTGTGCTGGAACGGGGAAAGGATGTGCGCCAACGCAAGAAAGACCTGTCACTAATCACAAAGACGCAGAAAGTGGATTCTGAGAGCAACTATTGCTTCGGGGAGGGAGGTGCTGGCGCATATAGCGATGGTAAACTCTATACACGAAGTAAAAAGCGGGGTAGTGTCGACAAAATCCTAAACGTGTTCTGCCAGCATGGGGCAAACACGAATATCCTTGCTGATGCCCACCCGCATATCGGTACAGACAAACTGCCGCGCGTCATAGAGAATATGCGCAACACGGTTTTGAAATGTGGGGGAGAGGTGCACTTCCAGACGAAGATGACAAGGCTGATCCTCAGGAATGCAGACAGCATACAAACTGCAGGGACTTCTGGCTCAGAGGATAGCGTGATAGGCGTAGAGGCTGTCAATCTTCTTACTGGCACCCAGGAAACATACAGAGGACCTGTCATCTTAGCGACTGGGCACAGTGCCCGTGATGTTTACCGCTACCTTGCTTCTGCAAAGATAGAGATAGAGGCTAAGGGTATCGCTGTCGGCGTGCGTCTCGAACATCCTGCCGAAATAATAGACCAGATACAGTATCACAACAAGAATGGACGTGGTAAATTCCTGCCAGCTGCCGAGTATAGTTTCGTTACGCAGGTAGAGGGTAGGGGAGTGTATAGCTTCTGCATGTGTCCGGGTGGATTCGTCATTCCGGCAGCTACCGGCCCAGGACAGTTGGTTGTGAATGGCATGAGTCCGAGCAACCGTGGTACGGCATGGAGCAACTCGGGAATGGTGGTGGAGACGCATCCCGAAGATGTGGAGGCTTTTGTGAAAGAGCATCACGATATGCTGGAGGAGTTGGAACAGAAAGGGCAAGAAGATTCTTCTCTCTTCACCCCTCACTCGGATTCTTCACTCTTCTCTCTTCACTCTTCCCTTCACATGATGTACTATCAGGAAATCATGGAGAGAATGTGCTGGCAGCAGGGTAATATGCAACAGACAGCACCAGCACAGCGTATGGCTGACTTTGTAAACGGCAGACTGAGCTATGACTTGCCTAAGAGTAGCTATGCGCCAGGACTGATCAGTAGTCCGCTGCATTTCTGGATGCCGCCTTTCGTGGCTAAGAGACTGCAGGAGGGATTCAAGACCTTCGGCAAGAATGCCCATGGATTCCTTACCAATGAGGCTACGCTCATAGCTGCCGAGACACGTACTTCTTCTCCTGTCCGCATCTTGCGCGACAAGTTGACCCTCCAGCATGTACGCATCCAAGGGCTCTTTCCCTGTGGGGAGGGCGCTGGATATGCAGGAGGTATCGTCTCGGCAGGAGTAGATGGTGAACGTTGTGCTGAGATGTGCGCTGAGTATATCAGCAACACGGGACTATGCTAAACAATCGTGGTGTCTAATGTCAATACCGTTTGGTTAGATGATAACCGCTGTGCCACTGCAAGTTACCATGAGCATGGAACCGCTGTCTCCTACAGTCTCGTAGTCGAGGTCGATGCCCACAATGGCGTTGCAGCCCAGAGAGGCTGCACGCTCACTCATCTCGCGTAAAGCCGTGTCTTTCGCCTCACGGAGTGTGCTTTCGTATGAGCCGCTTCTGCCGCCTATGACGTCTCGGATACTGGCCAAAAAGTCCTTGATAAAGTTGGTGCCAATGATGGTTTCACCAGTCACTACTCCGCGATATTCTCGGATAGGATGACCTTCTATGGTTGGTGTTGTACTTAAAATCATGTTTTTCCTTTTAGTTGTTTGTGCAATCTTGTGGCAAAAATACAAATTTTATTTGAGATACGCAATGTAGCATGCGATTTTTTTTTTGTTTTCCGCAGAAGGGGCTATGACTTTGTTTTTGGGATGCCACTCGTAAGTGACTTGGTTAGGCTTCCTAAATGCCATAGTTACGGTGCGTAAATGGCTTAGTTAGCATGCGTAAGTGCCATAGTTA
>CAVCDC010000151.1:0-4041 GCA_963600865.1 Firmicutes bacterium CAG:103 | reverse complement strand
CGAGCCAGAGGAAAGACATACCCATGAACACGAAGGTAATGTTATGAGGAGTGATGGGGTGACCAGCACGATAGTCCTCGCGCTTACCTACACACAGTGCCATGACTAAGGCGGCAACACCGGCGTTGATATGCACCACCGTACCACCGGCGAAGTCGATGGCTCCCATCTCCTGGAGGAAGCCGCCGCCCCATACCCAGTGAGCCATAGGCAAATAAGCGATGATGACCCAGGCGACAATAAATGTCACATAGCCAGAGAACTTGACGCGCTCGGCGAAAGCACCGAGGATAAGGGCAGGCGTGATGAGTGCGAACATGCACTGGAACATGGCGAACGTCAGTTCGGGGATGCCCGTAGGCATCAGTGTGTCAAGTGTCAACCCGTGGAGGAAGCATTTGTCAAAACCACCGATGATGCACGCCAATGGATTTCCACTGTCCGCAAACTGAGTGGAGAATGCCCATGAATAACCGAAAGCCACCCATATAAGGCTGACCACAGCGACGATGAACGTGGTCTGCATCAATATACTAAGGATGTTTTTCTGACGAACCAAACCGCCGTAGAAAAGAGCGATGCCAGGAATAGACATCAAGAGCACCAAAATGGTGGCGGTAATCATCCACGCTGTATTACCTGTATCGAGTGTAGTCAATAATAAACTTGTCATACTTTATAATCTTTATTACCTTTATAAATGTTGTCTAAATCAAAATGCAGTAAGAAAAGCCGATACGCTGTTTGCGACACGTCCATGTCATTTTTCCTTCTCTGCGTTGTAGAGTGCTATGTCGCCGCGCTCTCCTGTCCTGATGCGGACGGTGTCCTCCACCGGGATGACGAAGATTCTTCCGTCGCCAATCTCGCCTGTCTGCGCAGCCTTCTGGATGGCGTTGATGGTCAGTTCTACATTCTTGTCGCGCACCACGACGTTGAGCAACACGCGCTCTATGCTGCTGGTATCGTACATAACACCACGGTAGATGCGAGCCTGGCGCATTTTTCCCTCTCCCCTCACATTGTAATAGGAGAACCACTCGATGTCGGCAGCTAAGAGTGCCTTCTTGACATCCTCAAATCTCGACTTGCGAATAATAGCCTCAATTTTCTTCATAAAGTTTTGAATTTAGCTGTTTATACTTTTATTGGTCATACATGTTGTCATCTGCCTGCATACGTACGTATATATTAGGTAATAATATGCATATATTCTTTATATTCATGCTGTATTTTAGGTTTATACAGCTTGCATATTACATTCAGATTTTGAGTTTTAATTACTATATGTTGTTTTCGGGTACAAAATTACATCATTTAGAAATAACAAACACAATTATCACGACAAAAAGAAACTATTTTATTCACACAAAATTAATCTATCAGCAAATTCACCCTTAATACTTCAATCTGTAAGGACGGAGTATTATAGCTCTTACAGATTGATATTAGAAAAGAAAAATTAAATATCTTTTGTAGAAAGTTTTATTGATATTACGGCAAAAAGAATTAATTTTGCACTCGAAAGAACGCAAAGCGTAAGTTTTACAACCAAAAAGAAATACAAAATGAAAGAAACGGTTCGCTTCACCAAGATGCACGGAGCTGGCAACGACTACATTTACGTAGACACTCAGGTATACGAGATACCCGCCCCCGAGAAGGCCGCCATCAAATGGAGCGCATATCACACAGGAATAGGAAGTGACGGACTGGTTCTTATAGGCAAGCCACAGGATGGCAGGCGCGCAGACTATTCGATGCGCATCTTCAACGCCGACGGTTCTGAAGCCATGATGTGTGGAAATGCAAGCAGATGCATAGGTAAGTATCTGTACGAGAAAGGACTGACAGAAAAGACAGAGATAAGGTTGGAGACCCTATCTGGCATTAAAATATTGAAATTGCACATTCAGGATGGCAAAGTAGCATCGGTAACAGTAGACATGCTGCAGCCCAAGACGGAGAACAAAGATCAGTTTGTGCTTACATCGCCAGCGACCATCGTGGCTGACGGGAGGGCGTTCGAAGGAACATACGTCTGCATGGGCAATCCTCACTTTGTTACTTTCGTCGATGACATAGACACCATTGACATAGCCCACTACGGCAAGATCTTGGAATGTGACAAGGCTTTCCCACAGCGTTGCAACATTGAGTTCGCGCAGGTTACTGACGAAGGAAAAATCAGGACAAGGGTCTGGGAAAGAGGCAGTGGCATCACGATGGCATGTGGCACGGGTGCCTGTGCTACGGAGGTGGCCGCAGTGCTTACCGGTCGTTCCTCTCGCGAAAGCGACATTGTCATGGACGGAGGAACTCTCCACATAGAATGGAGCGAAGCCAACAACCACGTCTACATGACTGGTCCGGCAGAGTTCTCGTTCGAGGGAGAAATCGAGTTGGAGTGAAAAACGAAGAGGGAAGAGTGAAAAAACAATAGACTTTCTTGCTCAAATACCTTTTACAAACACACCCAACAAGAAGAGACAGGACAAGAGAATTCTTCACTCTTCGTTCTTCACTCTTCATTAAAAGAGAGAATGCAAACTTAAATAAACATAATAAAGGAGATTAAAAATATGGCATTGGTAAACGAACATTTTCTAAAGCTTTCGAACAACTATCTGTTCGCTGACATCGCAAAGAAGGTGAACGCCTACAAGATTGCCCATCCCAAGCAGAAAGTTATCAGCTTAGGCATTGGCGATGTCACCCGTCCGCTCTGCCCCGCTGTCATCGAGGCGATGCACAAGGCGGTAGACGAGATGGCGGTTCAGGCTACCTTCCGCGGATATGGCCCAGAGAGGGGTTATGACTTCTTGCGTGAGGCCATCATCAAGAACGACTTCTTGCCTCGCGGCATTCACCTCGACCCCAATGAGGTTTTCGTCAACGATGGTGCCAAGAGCGACACGGGCAACATTCAGGAGATTCTGAGATGGGACAACACGGTGGGTGTTACCGACCCTATCTATCCCGTGTACATCGACTCCAACGTGATGATGGGGCGTGCCGGGGTCTTCGAGAACGGAAAGTGGAGCAACATTACTTACATGCCTTGTACAGAAGGCAACGGTTTCACACCGCAGATACCCGACCACCGCGTGGACATGATTTACCTCTGTTACCCCAACAACCCCACGGGTACGGTCATCACAAAAGAAGAATTGCGCAAATGGGTGAACTATGCCGTCAAGAATGAGAGCATCATCCTCTACGACGCTGCCTACGAGGCATATATCACCGACCCTGAGATACCTCATTCCATCTACGAGATTCGTGGTGCAAGAAAAGTGGCCATCGAGTTCCATAGCTACTCCAAGACTGCTGGGTTTACCGGTGTCCGCTGCGGATACACCATCGTCCCCAAAGACTTGACCGCTGTGTCCTTGGACGGAACTGTAGTCAACCTCAACCAAATTTGGGACAGAAGACAGAGCACCAAGTTTAACGGTACAAGTTATATCTCCCAGCGCGCTGCAGAGGCCATCTACACCCCCGAGGGCAAGGAACAGGTAAAGGAGGTCATCAACTACTATATGGAGAACGCCCACTACATGAGGGAAGAGCTCCAGAAACTCGGACTGAGGGTATATGGCGGCGAGAACGCTCCCTACCTCTGGGTGAAGACGCCTAACGACACACCGAGCTGGAAATTCTTCGAGGAGATGCTCTACGGAGCCAGCGTGGTCTGCACACCGGGCGTGGGCTTCGGTCCATCGGGCGAGGGCTACATCCGCCTCACCGCCTTCGGCGAGCACGAGGATTGCAAGGAGGCAATGGAAAGAATAGCCAAGTGGTTAGGAAAATAAATAAGTGAAGAACGAAGAGCGAAGAGTGAAGAATCCAATAGTATTCTTGCTTATAGCTCTTGGTTCATAAAGAATAAGATAAAAAGAAAATATGTATAACGAAGAAATAGAGGATAGAGACCTGAAGGCATTTGGATTCTTCACTCTTCCCTCTACCCTCTTCACTAAAATCAATAAGGTATGAGCAACTTAAGATTTGAAGCTGTATCTGAGGCTTCCAAGAGAA
>CAVCDC010000150.1:0-4072 GCA_963600865.1 Firmicutes bacterium CAG:103 | reverse complement strand
TTCTGACCCGACCGGCGTCATCTTCCTGCCCGACGGCACGCAGAGCAGCGACCTCACCTACGTCAACCACGGCTACTATATAGATAATGTGTACAACCACACAGTGGAGGCTGACCAGTCGGCGGTATCTTACACCGTGTCGCCTGGCTCGACGACCTTCACCGATCCCATCAAGGTGACGATCACTCCAAAGAACGGCACCGTGGTCTACACCACCGACGGCTCTACCCCTACCCTGTCGAGCCACTCTACCGCCTCTGCCACGACGCTCACCTTCGAGACTACGACGACACTCAATGTCGGCGTGGTGGAGAACGGACAGGTAAGCAACGTGAAGACTTACACCTATACCCACAAGGACCAGAGCGCCATCACCATCTACGTGAAGGCAGCCTCAGCACCTTACCTCTATGCCTGGACGCAAGACGGCGGCACCACGACCATCTTGAACGGCGAGTGGCCAGGCACGGTGATGAGCAGCAGCGTGACCATCGACGGCACCCAGTACTGGACCAAGGCGTTCAGCGACGTGGAGTCGTTCAACATCATCTTCAACATGGGCAACAGTGGGGCGCAGACCCAGGACATCACGGGCATCACCAAGGACTCGTGGTTTGAGTACGACGGCGCAAGGACTGCCAACACCATTGCCACGCCAACCGGCATCTACCATATCGACGCTGCCGACGCGGCTCAAGGTGCATACACTGTCTACAACTTGCAGGGCGCACGTGTGGCAAAGGTCAACTCGCTGGAGGAGGCCACGAAGCTCTTGCCTAAGGGCATCTACGTGGTCAAGGGTCGCAAGGTGCTTGTGAAGTAGCCCAAGCCGTTCTGAATTGCCATCCGGCAAGACATAGCACACAGCAAGTCCCATAGGGACGAAACATTGAAGCGCAGGGGATTGCCCCTGCGCTTTCTGTTTTTATCAACATTGCCCCTGTAGGGGGCGCATAACTCTTCATGAGGTTGAACCACGCGCCCCTTACAGGAGCGGTGGGGCGGATTTCACTGTGGTGCGGTTGCGCCGCAAAGCCGATGCGATCGCGCCGTAATGGCAATGCGATTGCGCCGCAACGGCAACACGGTTACGGCGCGAAGGCGAACGAGGGAAATTGGCACGACGACTTTGTCCTTGGGAGGCAAATGGGCGTGATCTTTCCAGTCATGCATAAAACAAAGCGAAAGCTACATTTTGCGAGAGTCAGAATGGCGGTGTTGTTTTTCACTCACTGAAACGCTTTTCCAGCATCTCCATTTGTCGCAAAAGTTCTTCGAACGAGGGCTTGTCGCCGAATATCATCGAAGCACACATGCTCTTGTAGTCTTGCTCCCAAGCAGAACGTATGGCTTCTGAGGGTATAAGACAAATACGCTTGCGCACATCTGGCGTGTAGTCCATGCCTCGCACGCTTGTGAAAACCTCTCGGTGATGGCGGATAGACTCCCACAACTCATCATCGCCTACGGCAGCCAATGCGAAATCTTTGTCCATCATTCGTGAAAGGTCGTACAAGTGTCTTGACTTCCGCTCCGCCGTTGCGCCACGGCCTTTCACTGAAAACAACTCATGCAGCAGGAATGCCTTTTCAAGGAAAGTCTTGCTTGCCAATGCGGTCGCCACTCGGCTGTCAACGAGCGTCGTTTGGATAGTTGGAAACAACTCTTCGACCATACTGCTGATGTGCGTTTGCTCGTTAGGCTCCAACAATGATCTCGCTCCTATCTCCAGCATGACCACCGGAGATAGGTATGCCATGGGCTCTGCCCAAGCACTCTGGTATTTGATGAATATCTTTCGTGGTTCTGGATAGGTGTAGTCTCCTTCACCATCAGGCTCGGGTTCTATTGAACAAAGCGCTGACAGTCCATACTCCTCAATTTTGCTTTGAAGAGCGGGGCAAAACTCCTCTTTTACAAACAATGATGATGCCTTGCGGAGTTTCTTGATTTGCTTCTTGGTCAGGTCTCCTTCCATTCCGAACAGAGAACGGTCAACCGCCAAGTCAATATCCTCGGAAAAGCGTTCTATCAAGTGCCATACTTTGCTCAATGATGTTCCACCCTTGAATATCAGCTTGTCTGCAAACGGCAACGTGAAGACTATTTGCAGTATTGTTGTCACCCACAAGTCCTTCTCGATGGCTTGTGGTGGCAATCCCAAACGAGCGGAAGCTTGTTGGAGTACACGCTGCTGGTCTAAGGGTGAAAGCTGAAAGTAGTTATTCATAAGCCTTGGTTACAATTTTTCTAATCCAAATGGGCATGAGAGCCAAATCTGCCAACACAGACTCTTTATCCTCTTTACGTAATAGTTCTTCTATATGGGTTATCTGCTCTTGCGTCACATTTTCTCGCTTGATAGATTTCAATGCAGAAGTGATGAGCATAGCCAAGCGATTCTTGAATGCCAGGTTCTTGGGGGCGGTCTTTTTGAACGTGATGCCTCTTCCGCCTGATATTTCCACCTTGCGAGAACTGCCATCCGTCAGATAGATGCAGTTCATCGGCACTTGGGTTGACAATCCCAACACGTTCAAGGCATAATCGCCTGTTGGCACGATCCTGGCATGCGAGCGTTCTGCTATGGCATTGGCAATCTGGTCAAACGACGGCATCAGCACGCCAAGCCCCAGCTTGTCGTCTACTTCAGGATAACAATATATTCCATTTGCCAAACGTACAATTTTTTCGCTTTTGGTAAAGCGACCCAACGTCTGGCGTATGTTCTCCGCAGAACCTATGCTCACGAAATCATCGGCAAAGAAGATTCTTCCCCTGCCGGAGGTCTCTATCGAGTTTTCTATCTTCTGAGCTGTACTATTCATATCCACATCATGTTTTGTCACAAAAATAGCAATTTTGTGTGACAGCGACAAGGAAAACACGATGAGATCACCAACATTTAACAGATTTTGTCACAAATATGGCAAAAAAACGTGACAACATATACTTTCCCTGACCTCATCACTTTTGTGCGTCACCACATAATGCACAAAGGTGATGAACAGAGGAGAAATGGGCTAACGCTTTCTTTTTCCACGTGTTGCGCAAACGTTTTCGCACGGTTTTTTGTCACTTTTACCCCCCTACCGCTCGGTCTCTCATTTTCTTTTACTATCTTTGCTGCCGAAGATCTGGAGAAACGAGCAAATAAAAACTAAAAATAAAATTCCAATTAAAAGAAAATGAAAAGATTTTTTACTCACCATGTTCGCGCATGGGCATTGGCTTTTGTGGTCAGCATAAGTGCCATAGCCTTTGCAGACTACACCTTTGGTCTGAGAGACATGATGCAGGACGGCGACATGTTCGCCGAGACGGCGTCGCAGGCCATAGGTCAGATTGCCCCATCGGCTGTCGACGAAAGCAACGATGCCACAAGCGATGAAGACACAAAGGGTAAGGTCATCGTCTACCTGAAGAATGATGCCAAGTGGGCGACACCTATCAACTGCTATGTCTACAAGAACGATAGTGATAAAAAGGCTAACTGGCCAGGGGAACAGATGACGTATGACGAGGCTACAGGCCTCTATTACCTTGACATTACATCCTATAATGATGGAGAAGCCTATTGCATCTTCTCCCACAACGGTGTCGACCAGTATCCCGCCTCAGGTGCGCAGGGCCTTGCCACCGGTGGCACTTCAAAGCTTTACAACAATAGTACCAAAAGTGCCGAAGGTTGGACATCCACATTCACTGAGAAGCCTGTTGTGACGATGACAGAGTCCCAAAACTTCTCAACGAGGCCTTTCTCTGTCAGCATCTCAGTGACTGATGCCTATAAAGCCTACTACACCATCAACGATGGTGATAAAGTGGAGTTCACCGGCAGCACGACACTGACTATACGCACGACTTCCACAGTCAAGGTGACGGCTACCAACACGGTTGGCACTACCGAGCAGTCGGCTACATACACCTACGACGGTACTGACGTTATCGTCTACGTGAAGAATGACGCAGGCTGGACAGAGCCTATCTATTGCTATGCCTACAACGAGGATGCCACGAAGACCACAGGCACTTGGCCGGGCGCACAGATGACGCTCGACCCGTCCACCGG
>CAVCDC010000149.1:0-4189 GCA_963600865.1 Firmicutes bacterium CAG:103 | reverse complement strand
TTGGTCGGTGTCAACTTCTCGTCAGAGAAGGGTACGATAGACGACTGGAAGGAACAATTGTATGAGCGTTGTGAGAAATAAATGCGCTGTATATAGGAAATGAGAGGGACAAATAGCATTGCCCCTCTCATTTCCTTTTTTACTTCCCTTTGGATGCCGCCACGAACTCTGTGTGGGGTGTCTCCTCAGGATGCTCCTTCAGGTTGACGAGGATATTGGGGGTCTTGCCGTTGGCGATGATCACCTTGATGCCAGCTTTTGCCACTTCCTGTGCGGTGGAAGCCTTTGAGGTCATGCCGCCCCTGCCGTGACTGCTCTTACTTGCCTGGATATACTCGCTGATGTCTCGGTCGAAAGCCACAGATGGGATGATACTGCTGGACGGATCCTTGGGGTCGCCATCATAAATGCCATCCACGTTGCTCAACAATACGAGGGTGTCCGCCTTCATCATCTTGGCGATCAAGCCAGACAATTCGTCGTTATCCGTGAACATCAACTCGGTGATGCACACGGTGTCGTTCTCGTTGACGATGGGGAGCACGCCGTTCTCCAGCATCACCTCCATGCACGCCTCCTGGTTCTTGTACTGTTCCTCTGCCCCGAAGTTCTCCTTCATGGTGAGCACCTGACCTATCTTGATCTTGTATTCACGGAACAGGTCGTAATACAGTCCGATGAGTTTCACCTGTCCTATGGCAGAGAAGAGCTGTCGTTGCTCCACGCTGTCCAAGTGATGCTCCACGTGCAGTTCGGCCCTTCCTGCCGCCACGGCACCAGAAGACACCAGTATTACCTCATAATTATATCTTCTGAGCCAAACGATTTGGTCGACTATTGCCGACATCCTTGTCACGTCTAACTTTCCGTCCTCTCGGGTCAGCACGTTGCTGCCCACCTTTACTACGATTCTTCTTTTCATGTCTTAAGTGAAGAGTGAAGAACGAAGCGTGAATAAATCGCATGTCACAGTTCGCTGTCTCTTCATGAGGGCAAAGTTACTAACTTTTTCTTGAAACGGCAAGGGTATGACCACAAACTTTTATAGTAAGTGGGTACAAGAAGCATAGGACAGTAGGTAAAGAAGCATAGGATAGTAGGTATAAGAATCATAGGATAGGAAGTGCAGGAACTATAGGGTCTTAGGGGTGTCGACTACCGTCAGCAGCTCTGCCGACTATAGTCAGCAAGTCTGCCGACTGCAGTCAGCAGACCTGCTGAGCCCAGTCGGCAGACCCCAATATCATAATCAGCACTAACGTCCAAGTGTATCATTTAACATTTATTTTTAGTTTCCACAGGCAAGTTTTTCAAAAATTATCGTTTACTTTGCAGACAAACAAAAGAAAAGGTGTCGGCGCGCAACTGCCTTTCTAAACGATGACTTACCACTGGAATAGAGACAAGGAAGAGAAAGAAATCCTTTTGGTCAAGCATGGGGATGCTTCGGCTATGAGAAACCTGTATGAACAGCATATAGGTTACCTCACTGCCGTCTGTTCTCGCTATGTGGTATACGAAGATGACGTAAAAGATGTGCTGCAAGACAGTTTCGTCAAGATATTCGCCTCGGTAGACAATTTTGAGTATAGAGGCAAGGGATCAGTAAGGGCTTGGTTGACAAGAGTAGTGGTCAACGAATCACTATCTTTCCTCAGACGAAGTACCCGACCAGAGGTAACTTACCCGGAATGGGAACTGCCCGATACGGAAGTGACAGAAGAGCCTGACGTAACCGACATCTCGCCCGAGACCATACAGCAGATGGTGCAACAGTTGCCAAAAGGCTACCGCACCGTGTTCTGTCTCTTTGTTTTCGAGCATAGGAGTCACAAGGAAATCGCCAACCTGCTCGGCATCAAACCAGATACTTCCGCCTCTCAACTCTACAAGGCGAAGGAGATGTTGTCGAGAATGGTAAAGGAATACAAAATGAGGAATCATGGATAAGGAGAAATGGATCAAGGACATTGAAAGCAAGATGGACGGCTTCGAGATGCCGCCTCCCCAAGGTCTGTGGGAAGACATTGAGCGCCAAGTGCACCCTGAGCTTGCCAAAAGCAAGATTGTCAGGATGCACCACCGTAGGACATGGACTGCGGCTGCCGTGCTTGCAGGTACCTTGGTGACAGGTGGCGGCGTATGGTTTGCCTCTCACCAAGAGGACAGTCCCGTTTCTCCTTCTACCTTGCGGACACAGGTGGCACAAACGAAAGACGGAGGCAGCCAACAACCTTCAGAAGTGAACACGACACAAGAGGGGTCACAACAAGAAGACAAAGCTATCCATATAGCCAAAAGCTACCATATGAACGATGTCTTTCTCCAAACAACAGGAAAAGATATTCTTCCGACAACAGAGCCTCAGGAGACAGTTGACATTGCCGAACAGGTGGAACAAAAGACGGCATCTGAACCTGCTCAAAAGTCCACATCACAACCTACTCAAAAGACTCAAGGCAAACAGCCCACAAGACGAGAAGGTTCCTACACTTCTCCATCGTGGGACGACCAACCACTCCTTGCCTCCCGTCAACCTCGCGAAGACAAGGTCTCCGTTGCACTGACGGCATCAAACTTCATGAGTTCCAGCAGTCAGCGCAGCGGTTATGGCGAACTGATGGTGGGTAGCGTATGGCAAGGGAATGACAACGGCGAGGAGAATGAGGGGAACGACGCATCGGACGACTTCGGCGCTTTGGATGAGGTTATCTTAGGAAACTACACAAGACAAACCTACACAAAGAAGAAACACCGTCAACCGATAAAGATAGGTCTCTCTGTAAACTATCGCCTCAGCGACCGATGGGCGGTGGGCACGGGCTTGACCTACAGTTACCTTTCCTCAGAACTGACATCAGGCTCGGACGGAGCTTACTATACCACACAACAGAAGTTGCAGTATGTAGGTATTCCTCTCAACCTAAGCTACACCTTCTACCACCACAAACGGTGGAGCCTATACGGAACCACGGGAGGCATGATAGAGAAATGCGTCAAGGGCAAGTCGTCTACTGCCTTCATCATAAACGGGAATGAGATAGACTGTCAGGCCGACGAGATAAAGGAGAAACGCCTCCAGTATTCCGTAGGCGCAGCCGTAGGTGTCCAGGCAGAGATTGTAGACCACGTGGGGTTCTACTTAGAGCCAGGCATCAGCTACCACTTCGACAACCACAGCGAGGTGGTCAACATCTACAAGGACAAACCACTGAACTTCAGTATAGGACTTGGCTTCAGATACTCATTCTGAGAGAGAGAGAGGAAAAAAGAACAATTTAAACAAATAAACAATATGAATATCAAGACTTTTATGGTGGCAGCCATTGCCACCACCCTATTCGGTTTCACCTCTTGCAGCACATCAGAGAAAACCATCAACTACAAGGATGCCCAGCGCTATTTCGTAAGAAACGATGTCAAGGACTATTCCCCTCGCCTCATCACAAACGACAAAGAGTTTGAACAGTTCTTCGGCATGGCTACAGTCATGGGTGCCCAGGGAATGCCCACTCCAGTCAACTTTGACAAGGAGAACGTCATCGCCATCATCGAACCAGAGACTAACAAGAACACAGAAATCAAGATCAAGAGCATCAAGAAGGAAGACAATCAGATTGTGGTGAGATACAAGGTCGTCACTTCCGGTGCACCACACTCCTACTCCACCGTTCCTTGCCAAGTGGTAAAGATCAGCAAGAAATACGGCAACAACGCCAAGTTTGTCAAGGAATGACAAGACGATACTACAACACCAAAAACTTCAATATATTATAGTAAAAGATGATATCAAACTTTATGCCTACCTTATAGGCATAAAAAAGGCAAGGTTCGACGGGAAGTCGAGTCTTGCCTTTTTCGTCGAAGGACCAAGCCGTGGGCACTGAAGGATCAAGCCTTGAGCACTGGAGGATCAAGCTTCGGGCACAAAAGGATCAAGCTTCGGGCACTCGTTGCCCGATATACCGGGCACAGAGTGCCCAATGTTTGGAATATTTTTGGGCACTTTATTTTTAAACAATTATGACAAAATAGGCATGCACATCCTTAACAGAAGGAAAAAAAGACCATTTTTCTTCGCCAAGTCAGATTTTTGCAGTAACTTCGCAGTCTGAAAACGTTTTTATATAGATTTAATGTAATTATGGCAAAAAAAGCTCTTTTGATGATTCTCGACGGATGGGGAATC
>CAVCDC010000148.1:0-4205 GCA_963600865.1 Firmicutes bacterium CAG:103 | reverse complement strand
CCACCTCGTCGATGCCCTCGATGGGGTAGCCCTTCTTGTAAGCCTCGGGATAACCGCCGCTCACGAGCATCACGCAGACGGCTGCACGCTCGTCAAACTCGATGCTGCGCTTGTCCAAGTCGCCAGCGGCAACACCCTCGAAGAGGTCCACGATGTCGCTCTTCAGGCGGAGCATCACGCTCTCTGTCTCGGGGTCGCCCATACGACAGTTGTACTCGATGACCATCGGCTCGCCCTCCACGTTGATGAGGCCGAAGAAGATAAAGCCCTTGTAGTCGATGTTCTCCTCTGCCAGTCCGTCTATAGTAGGACGGATGATGCGGTCTTCCACCTTCTGCATCCACTCCTTGGTGGCAAAGGGGACGGGAGTGACGCTACCCATACCGCCGGTGTTGAGGCCCGTGTCGTGTTCGCCGATGCGCTTGTAGTCCTTTGCCTCGGGCAGAATCTTATAGTTCTTGCCGTCGGTCAATACGAACACGGAGCACTCGATGCCGCTGAGGAACTCCTCGATGACGACACGTGACGAGGCATTGCCGAACATACCGCCGAGCATCTCCTTCAGTTCCTTCTTTGCCTCTTCGAGGGTGGGGAGGATGAGGACGCCCTTGCCGGCACAGAGACCGTCGGCCTTCAGTACGTAGGGAGCCTTGAGCGTTTCGAGAAATTTGAGACCTTCCTCTAAGTGCTCGCCGTCGAAAGTTTCGTATTGAGCTGTCGGGATGTTGTGGCGCTTCATAAACTGCTTGGCGAAGTCCTTGCTGCCTTCCAGTACGGCACCTGCCTTCGAAGGACCGATGACAGGAATGTCCTTGGTACGTTCGTCACTCTTGAAATCGTCGTAGACACCCTTTACCAATGGGTCTTCAGGGCCTACCACCACCATGTCTATGGCGTGCTCCACCACGAAGGCTTTTTGCGCCTCGAAGTCGTTGACACCGATGTTGACGTTCTCGCCGGCATCTGCCGTTCCGGCATTGCCCGGTGCGATATAGAGTTTCTCACACTTGTCGCTCTGTGCGATCTTCCATGCCAAGGCGTGCTCTCTGCCGCCGCTTCCCAACAATAGTATTTTCATTCTTGCAGTATGTGTATTGGTTCTTTAGGTGCAAAGTTAAGCATTTTCCCTGAACAGAACAAATGGTGCCTGAAAAACATTACAAAAAAAGAGGGGGACAGGCGGATTGCTCCGTCGCCCCCTCACGATGTATAGGTATGTCTTTTTTTCTTTAACTCTCGAAGTCGTCGTCTTCCCACATGCCCCAGGAGGTGTGCTCCTTGGCGTCGGCTTCTTGCGATCCGTCTCCTTTTATTGGCTTTGATGTTTCGCCGCTTCCAGGGTTTATTCCCGAAACCCTGGCTCCATCCATGACACTCTCCACGTCGAGAACGGTAACCACGACATCCGGTTTTATATAGTTCTTTTTCATCTTGTTCGCTGTTTTACTGAAACATTCCTAAATACACTCTGTGGCTTTTTACTTGACGATGAACTTCTTGCCCTGTACGATATAGATGCCCTTGTTGAGGCCGTCGAGGGAAGAGGCAGCCTTGCGTACCATCTGTCCACTGACGTTGTAGACATCGAAGGTGGCGGGCTTGTCGTCGGTCAGCATTGCTTCGATGGCTGTTGTCTCGTCAGAGGAGTCGACACCGTCTATGCTGAAGTGATAGCCCTTTGCCGACGAGTTCGGGGTGTATGACTTGAGCCATGCGCGGAAGCCCTTGCTGTTGGCTGTGTTCTCACCAGTGAGGTAGTACCACTTGTTGTTGGCGATGTAGTATCCACCTGCCCCGATGCAACCCTTCTTGTAGAAGAATGTGCCAGCAAACTGGAGACTTTCTTGTTCGTCCTCTTGAATCTCCTTACCCGTATCGCCGAGGATGAGGTTTGAGGTATATTCCACTGCGTTTTCGTTGTTGTCTACACCGTAGCGTGGTGCGTCGATCTTATAGACATTTTCTGTACCTGCTGTGAGCGAGATGGCATTACCTTCGGCATCTGTAGCGTTGGTGCTTTCAACGGCTTCTGTCAGCTCGGTGGTGTTCAGCTCTGTCGGTTTGATGAGGTAGAGCTTGTTGGGATAGATACCATCCTCTGTCAGTTCGAAGTTGACGATATGTGGTTTGTTGGGGTCGTTGGCACCCACGAATTCAGAGACCATGGCATCCTCGCCCCAGTATGCCTTCACGTCGGCATTGGTAAGGCGGAACGGCAGGATGATAGAGTTCCACATATCCTTCTTGAGAGTGCGCTTGATGTACACCTCGCACATGTTGAGTTGGGTGCGCTTGTTGTTCTGCGCCTCCATGTAGTTGACGTTCGTCTTTAGGGTGGCACCGGAGATGGTAATATCTTTCTCCTTATAGTTAGTAGCGCCCTCGTTGGTCTCGTCAAGGACAATTTTGTCCACGATGGTACCGCGGAAGACAAGCTCGAAGTTGTCGATGGTGGTGAGGTCGGTGTCTTCACCGCCCGCTATCTTCACACCGAAGGTGATGGGGTTACATTCCACATCGCTCTCGTCCTGAACTGTTTTCTTCGAAACCTTGATGCAGACAGAGATCTGGTAGTCGTCAGAGGCGACGTTCTTGGCAGCTTCGAGGTAGGAAGTGGGGCGTAAGCTGATCGTCTTGACATGAGCCTCGTCATATTCCGAACTGGTCTTTCCGTCTTCCGTGCCTTCGCCTGTCTGTGCGAAGAGCACCACCTTACCCTTGGTGGAAGTGGTAGTAGCCTTGCAGCGTATCTCATACCAACCTGGCAAGAAGACATTCTCAATGGTCTGTTGGATAGTACCATTGGCACCAATCATATTGGCTGCCATGTAGGCACCACTCGGAATCTGGTCATAGTCACCATCTTGATTAATACCATTACCAACATAATAGGTAGTAGGGCTACTGCTTGCTGGGATGGCACTTACTGCTTCACCATTGCTCAACGAACTTCCACCTCCATACCATGAGGTTATTGTCAGGTCTTTGCGGGCAAAGTCGTCGTCACTAATCAAGAAAGTGCCTGGAACGTGACAGAATCTTGAACTGGCATTATCGTGGAACTTCTGGTGACGCTCGGCCTTTGTTACCAATATCCATTCGTCGGAACTGTCGGTAATGCTGGTAGAAGAAGGGAACGCATTAATCGTGATACTTTCGCTCGACTTGCTCGTACTTTTACTATTCTTTTTTCCTGCCATGTAATATGCAGTGCCAGAAGTGGACGTTGTTTGCGTGTTTTTACTCAGATAACTATATATCTTATAAACTTTTTGGTTATTTGAGTTGGTTACTGTTTTGAAGTAGAAGATAGCACCTTTTGCTGCATCTGAGAAATAATTTAAGGTGTCTGCGCTATTACCTGCATAAGCACCGTAAAGGTATCCATTTGAGGCTCCGTCTCTATTCTTTATATTACTCTTAAAAGTGTATCCTTTTGAGTCTGATGTTGAATATCGAGTTGAGGCAATGGTATATGCCTGGCCTACGTCAGACAATACGCACTCTGTTCCCCAGTTACCTCCACGTCCGAGGAATTTCTTCTTTCCTACATTATAGAAGTAAACAGTCTTGTCGTCGTCAGACGTACTGCTTGCTGCATCAGAGGGGCTGATACCGGTCCAGTTCTGGTCGGCATCGCTTATTTCTGAAGCGGTACTTGCGCTCTGTGCCACTGCACATGGTGCCGTAGCGAAGAGAGCCAATAAAGTTGCGAAGATGGTTGCTTTACCCCCCCCTATATATACGGGAAAGCATAAGGGTGTTACCCTTACATGTGTTGTTCTTTTTCTCATTTTTACCTATACATTAGAAATACGGGTGCAAAGTTACTGACTTTTCTACATACTTCACATGTAAAATCGGAAAAAATGTGTGTAAAATTAGAAATAGGTTACATATTCAGTGTATTTTCAGGGTATACAGTGCGGTATTGCAAGGTTGGCATGTCAAATATTTATAAAATTGCACGAAACAACGTTCGGTAAGAATCTTACTTCTTTCTATTTTGAACGTTGTTTCGTGCAAATGGTGTGTTTCTGTCTTCAAAAAAAGCGTTTCCTATTTCAAATAGTCAAAGAAATAGTTGCTGATGCGCTCATGCAGATGCGTACTCTGATGGCCTCGCATATTGTGCGGCTCTCCGGGATAGACGAAGAAGTCGGGCTGCGTGCCTGCGGCGATGCAAGCCTTCAGGAAGGTGAGGC
>CAVCDC010000147.1:0-4262 GCA_963600865.1 Firmicutes bacterium CAG:103 | reverse complement strand
TCAACTATCCCGTGAAGGAGATCATGGTTTACGTGGTCCTCGCCCTCATCCTCTTTGTGGGCATGACTGAGGCCAACAAGTATTTCTCCACCTTCATCGCCTGTCTCATCAACACTGTCCTCATCCTCCTCTTCGCCGCCTACCTCGTAAAGAAGGACTTCCCGCTGAAGAGTCTGCCGGTGGTGGGGAAGTATTTTAGGAAATAGAGGTTCCTATGGGACAAAAACAACTATCGGCTCAAAACAATGTTAAATACGCATAAAAATGGCTCAAATTGAGCCGATTAATGCCGGAAATTTAGTATTTTTGAGCCGATAAATAAATTAAGACAATGACAACAAATAAAGACCCAAGTAATTCAACACAAAAATTGCTTTCTTCTGCTATTTAGAACGGAATTATAAAGGAGATGGTGTGTGATTCTACTATCAAGTAGAAACTTACTCCACAAAACACTACCATACCTTTGAGCGAATTATAAACAGTTGCATTTTATTGCGAACTGTAGTATCGCAGGCTTCAACTACTTATAGGAAGGCTAAGCTCATGACCTATGAGCAAAACAATTTTGCTGTCTTAATGAAAAACTATAGAGTGTTGTTTGCAGCATATATATACTAAAGTTTTATTAAAATCGAAAAATATGTTAGTTTCAGCAAATGAAGATTTAAAATTTTATATTTTATTTTTTATTATATCGTTTTGTATTTCAACTTTTTTCTTAAGAAAAGAATTTAAGCAGAATGGTTGTGTTACAAATTGTCTTGCATTAATATTAATGTCTTCCATTGGAAGTATAGTCTTAAATTTGGCACTCATAACATTTTCTTCTACATATTACATTGTTGAAGGGGATGGCAAACATCAAGAATATCATATTCTCTATTCTTTTGTTGCGCCTAATGGAGAAAGGATCTACACATATGGTGGTAAGAAATATTGTTATAATAAAACTCAAAAAGAATTTGAGATTCGCAGCTTAACGTATTTGCCATTTACACCTTTAGTAGGAACTACTTCTAATCAAATAGAAAAGGTGGTTAAGCCCCATGAGTTTTTTATCGTTAATGACAACATTGATGAACTATATTTTTGGGAGGCTCCGAAATCCGTAACAGAAAAGAAAAATTTTCATCATCATAGATGCCTATTTAAGGCAAAAAATGATATGGAATAGTTTTAGAAGATGCTTTTGGGAAGCTATATTTCTTTTTTTTCTAACACTTTAAGAAACTGTTTCTACTATGTAACAGCAAGAAAAAGTTGGTAAGATCTATCAGAACAGTTCAGACCGATTAATCCAGTACGCTCTGAAAAGGCAGAAGGCAGGGTAACACCTGGGTGAATGATGGTGCGCTGGTGTCGCTCTATAAAGGCAAAAGTTTATTTGCTGGTGGGGGCTTTTGCCTTTACAGGCGCATATTTACCTCGCTATAACCATAAACGCTTCTCTAGGGTTCAAGTTGGTATTCTGCCAACTCGTCAAATAGGGGGCATCTTGTTCTATTTTTTGCATAAACTATAGGGAAAATATATTATGATTGGAATGAAAAAAGAAGACATAGAAAATTTCAAACAGGAAAGATGGTTCTATATCACACATAAGAAGAATTGTACTATATGCGGTAAAGCCTTTGGACATAATGAAAATTCTTTTATAGGACTATTGGAAGACGGCTCTTTTGCTCACACTTGCGAGAAGTGTAGCTCAAATTTAGCAAATGCACATTATTGCACAAACAATCATAGGGTTTGCCATGAGGTTCCTGCGGCTTCCGCAAAATTATGGCGATATTTAGATTTGGCAAAGTTTCTTTCTTTATTAGAAGACAAATCCTTATTCTTTACTCGTTTAAATCATTTTTGCGACCCTTACGAAGGGGCCTTAGGAACAAAACAAAATGAAGAAGTATGGATTCAAATGGAAATGAAACGTAGAAAACCTTTTGTAAATTTGACAATCAACGAAAATAAATGTTCAGAAAAGGAACTTCAAGTAGGATATAAAGAAGAATTCGAAAATTACAGAAAGAAACTGCGTAAGTGGAGATCGGAAAATTTTGTTAGTTGCTGGCATCAGTCTGATTGCGAGTCGGAGGCTATGTGGCAACTTTATACAAGAGACACAGCACAAGGTTTGGCTATACAAACGACTTTCGAACGGATTTATAACTCTTTGCCAATAACAACAAATGCTGATTTCGGATTAGTCAACTATATTGATTACAACGAATATAATAATGGCAATAATTGCAAATGCTTTCATGCGTTTGATGCTCCTTGGTATAAAAGAAAATCTTTTGAGCATGAACAGGAATTTCGGGTGATAATTAATAATCCAGACTTAGAATTATTTACATATTCTGGTGATGCTAAGATTCCTGTGGATTTAAATGTTCTAATAGAAAACATTTATGTTTCTCCAAAATCGGAAGAATGGTTTGTTGATTTAGTAAGAAGTATTCTTAAGCGATATGGTTGTAATTTTTATGCCAAAAAATCTGATTTAAATAAAACTCCATTTTGGTAAAACATTCGGCTATACGTCAAAAAACTATTTGTTTTAGCATATTAATGGAAATACTACAATGCAAGATACAAACAACAACGAATTGCAATCACCTTTCGAGCAACTGCGAGAGGTGGATGGCGACGGTAAGGAATGGTGGAACTCCAGGAAACTGGCTCGGGTGATGGGCTACGGCAAGTATTGGAACTTCGAGCGTGTCATCGCCAAGGCTCAGGCTTGGACTTCGCAGAAAGGCTACAGCCTCGAAGAACACTTTGTGGAAATCACGGAAATGGCTGAGTTGGGAAGCGGTGCAGTCAGGGAGGTGGAAAGCTTCCGTCTTTCTCGTGCCGCTTGCATAGCAGTGGCTATGAACGCTGACTCCAAGAAGGAGATGGTGAAAATGGCTCGCCAATATTTCAGCTCCACCATCACGCCCGATGTGGCAGCAAAGAGCTTGGAGTCCTCCATACTTATGTATAGAGGAGGACGTGGCAAAGTGCAGGTACAAGTGGTGTTCGACACCAATACATTCTGGCTTTCACAACAGAGAATGGCGGAATTGTTTGGGGTAGATGTTCGAACCATAAACTATCATCTTAAGCAAATAGATGAAAGTGGTGAAATCCATTTGTCCGATACTATCCGAAAAATTAGGATACCTTCGGACAAATGGTCTGGTGAGGTCATGATGTACAATCTCGATGTTGTCATAGCGGTGGGCTATCGTGTGAACAGTTACGAGGCAACCCAGTTCCGCATTTGGGCTACAGGAATTCTCAAGGAATACCTCACCAAGGGCTTCGTGCTGGACGACGAACGCTTGAAAGGAAAGAATGTGTTCGGGGCAGATTATTTCGATGACTTGCTCGACCGCATACGCGAGATTCGTGTTAGCGAGCGCCGTTACTATCAGAAGATTACCGACATCTACTGCGAGTGCAGTTCCGACTACAACAAGGATTCCGAGGAGACTCGTTCCTTCTTCAAGACGGTACAGAACATGATGCACTATGCCGTAACCAAGCAGACGGCAGCCGAAATCATCTATGACCGTGCCGACTCCGAGCGCCCCCACATGGGCTTGACTACATGGAAGAATGCTCCCGACGGCAGGGTCATCAAGTCGGATGTCACCATCGCCAAGAACTATCTGAGCGAAAAGGAGGTGGAGTCGCTGAACCGATTGAGCAATGCATTCATTGATATTGCGGAGCAAAGGGCGGAAGACCATATTCTGATGACGATGGCAGACTGGGCCACTCTCTTGAAGAAGTACATGGACTTGAACAATCGCCCCTTGCTTCCCGACGCAGGGCGAGTAACACATGAGCAAGCAGTAGAAAAGGCTCTTACCGAATACGACAAATTCCGCATCATACAAGACCGTGAGATTATGTCCGACTTCGACAAACAACTAAGGGGGTTGTTTGAAGATGAAAAGTAAGCTGTTTCACATTTTTTAGTTCGACTTTTTGTGAATTTCCACACTTTTAAGGACGACTTTTTGTGGATTTATACATTTTTAAGGACGACTTTTGCAGTGTTGCCAATGAAAAATAGTAACTTTGCGGCATTAAACATTCAAATAATCAGACTATTATGAAGCGAGAAGCCATCAAGGAACTATATCAGTGGAAAGAGAGCGACGACCGAAAGCCGCTCATCATGCTCGGAGCACGCCAAGTGGGGAAGACCTGGCTGATGCAAGAGTTTGCCAAGGAAGCATATCCCAAGTATGCCTACGTGAACT
>CAVCDC010000146.1:0-4287 GCA_963600865.1 Firmicutes bacterium CAG:103 | reverse complement strand
CCGACGGAACGGCAGACGATGGTACGACAGCGGGCTACATCCCAGCCCTGGATGCTGTGTTCACACAGACTGCCACCCTCGACAACAACACGGGAGAGCAAGTGACAGTTAGTCACTCTTCGGAGAAAGCCGAAGGCGGTGCATACGCCAAGAGCAAGAGCATACTGAGCGTCAGCATCCAGGCAAACGCCAAAGGAACGAGAGCTACGGCGAATGGCAACGAGGCATCATCCGACAGCGAGACCTCAGACCAAACCGACGACCTACAGCTCAACGCCGTGCCGAAGAGCGAGGCAAAGAGCGACTTCGACTTGGGAGCTGACGGTGTGAAGTGGATGTCGGCAACGGCACCGCAGATCTATGCCGTACGCAACGGAGGCCGCTACGCCCTCCTCTCCGCCGTGAGCGAGACAGGAACAGTGAGCGTGGGCGTGAGTGTTCCGACGGAAGGCGAATACACCCTCTCCATCCCAGCCGACTGCGACACGGAAAAGTATGAGACCGTATGGTTGAAGGACGCAGAGACCGGCAAGGGCGTGAACCTCTTGGACGGCGGCTACACCTTCCAAGCCACCAAGGGCGAGACCAACACCCGCTTCACCATCGCCTTCAACCGCATGGCAGACGAGGCGAAGAGCGGCATCGTCATCACCTCGCAGGACAACGGCATCATCCAGATCCAGGGCACGCAGCAAGCCGACCAGATCAGGATATACGGCACATCGGGTGTCCTCGCCGCGCAAGCCGAGGCAAAAGATGACACCACCACCGTCCGCACCGTGCTGACAGACACTGCCATTGTGGAAGTGACACGAGGCGGCAAGCGAGTGGCAGTGAAGAAGGTAGCTGTCAGATAAATCGAAAGATTGCAAGAAGATAAGAATAAATGTTAATAAAGCGCAGAGATAGTGTTCATTCTCATAAAATGGCATTATCTTTGCGCTTAGTTTTAGGAGTTAAGGAGTAAAAGAAGTAAAAGGAGTTAAGGAGTTAAGACTATAGTCCTTCTTACTATAATCCTTATAATAACTTTATAATAACATTATAATCCAATTATAACAATTAAAGAATATAATTATGACAGAAAAAGAGATGTACAATCTGATAAACAATCAGAACAACGGGCAGAGCACGGGCTTTGCTTTTAATGAAAGAGAACGAGGGCTGAGTAGTGCCTTCTCTGCCTTGATGCGCAAGGTATACACATGGATGGCATTGGCACTTGTCATCACGGGCGTGACAGCCTATGGCGTGGCAAGCAGTCCGACGCTGGTACAGACACTCTACACGAGCAACGGTCTGATGTTAGGTCTCATCATTGCAGAATTAGTCTTGGTCTTTGCCATCAGTGGAGCCATCAACCGTCTGTCGTTGGGTACGGCAACCCTGCTGTTCATCATCTATTCGATACTAAACGGTGCGATGCTCTCATCTATCTTCGTCATCTACGACCCGATGGTGATAGCCAAGGTGTTCTTTATTACCGCAGGTACCTTTGGAGCGACAGCCTTCTACGGTTACACCACGAAGAAGGACCTCACCTCGCTGGGCAAGATCCTGTTCATGGCATTGATAGGTCTCATCATCGCCACATTGGTAAACCTATTCCTGAAGAGCTCTGGCTTTGACTATATCCTGAGTTACGTCGGCGTAGCCATCTTCACTGGTCTCACAGCATGGGACAGCCAGAAGATCAAGCAGATGCTCCAGACGCAGTACGACATGAGCGAGGGCGCACAGAAGCTCGCCCTGCTCGGTGCCCTCACCCTCTACCTCGACTTCATCAACCTCTTCCTCTACCTGCTCAAGATATTTGGAAGCAACAAAGATTAAGGGAAGAGTGAATAGTGAAGAGTGAAGAATCCTCTTGAAAGTGAAGAGTTAAGAACGAAGAGTGAAGAATCCAATACTCTACACATATAAAAAAGGACGTTGGCCTCATGATGAAGCCAACGTCTTTTTTTATGCATTAACTATGATTCCGTTATCATTGGTGTTTCATATCATTAGTCTATTTCCTCATCAGCCTCATAGCCACCCATCTCGCGGATGGCATTCTTCAGCATGGTATACTGCTGGTAGAGGTTGTTGACAGCCTCCTCGCCCTTGGTGTAGTCGTGCATAGGAGCCTTCAGGAAGAAGCTCAGGAAGCGCTGGATGCCATAGCGTCCGGCACGGGCAGCAAGGTCGCTCAACAAGGTAAGGTCGAGGAGCAATGGAGCAGCGAGGATGGAGTCACGGCAAAGGAAGTTGATCTTGATCTGCATGGGATAGCCCATCCATCCGAAGATATCGATGTTATCCCATCCCTCCTTGTTGTCGTTGCGAGGAGGATAGTAGTTGATGCGCACCTTGTGGTAGTACTGTGTATCCTCGTCATTGCCGTGTCCGTAGAGGTCGGGCTGCACATCCGGTTTGAGGATAGTCTCCAAGGTAGAGAGTTTGCTCACCTCCTTGGTATGGAAGTTGGCAGGCTCATCGAGCACGAGGCCGTCACGGTTTCCGAGGATGTTGGTAGAGAACCAACCGCTCAGTCCGAGGCAACGAGTACCGATGATGGGAGCAAAACCACTCTTCACGAGCGTCTGTCCCGTCTTGAAGTCCTTGCCAGCGATAGGCATCTTGGTCTTCTCGGCAAGTTCCCACATGGCAGGAATATCCACCGTCGTGTTAGGAGCACCCATGATAAAGGGCGCACCCTCAGTGAGGGCAGCGTAAGCATAGCACATAGAGGGAGCGACATGCTCACGGTCGTCAGCCTTCATCGCCTCTTCGAGAGCAGCAAGCGAACCATGTATCTTCTCGTCTACCGGCACATAAATCTCAGTGGAAGCAGCCCAGATGACAACGATGCGGGCACAACCGTTCTTCTCCTTGAAGTCGCGGATGTCCTGGCGGAGAGCCTCCACCATGTCCCAACGAGTCTTGCAGTCCTTCACGTTGTCACCGTCGAGACGCTTGGCATAGTTCTTGTCGAAAGCAGCCTTCATAGGCACCACCTTCTCCAACTCATCACGCACGGGATTGATGTCCTTCTCCTTCAGCACCTCAGCATACATCGCAGCCTGATAAGCATTCTGGGGATAGACATCCCATGTGCCGAACACGATATCGTTGAGGTCTGCAAGGGGGACGATGTCCTTATAGTGCAAATACTTTTTGTCCGCACCACGACCTACACGAATCTTGTCATATTGTGTCATCGAACCAACAGGTTTTGCCAAGCCCTTACGAGCCATAAAGACACCCGTCATAAAGGTAGTGGCAACAGCACCGCAGCCCACTACCATAATACCCAACTTTCCTTCAGCTGGTTTTACACTTGTATTATTCATTCCTTTTGTTATTTATATCATTGTGCCACACACCAACATACATGCAGTGTCATGGCAGTCATCATATCGCAAATGCAATGCAAAAATACATAAAACTTTTAAGCACAAAAAAGTTTTTCACATTATTTATTACGAATATACCCTATTGGCTACATATAGAACACATTAAACGTTATTTAGGCACAATACATCATACATCTTGTCATTGCCATGCCATCAGAAGGGCGGAAACACTATTTATGCACTCCTCTTGTG
Source organism: Firmicutes bacterium CAG:103 (assembly GCA_963600865.1). Taxonomy (GTDB): domain Bacteria; phylum Bacteroidota; class Bacteroidia; order Bacteroidales; family Bacteroidaceae; genus Prevotella. Next base: position 697 of record CAVCDC010000146.1, on the reverse strand, counting down.
TAATTTTTATGCAAAACATTTGGATAAAAGAGAATAATATTGTAATTTTGCAGCCAGTAAACGCATAAACATACAACTATGAGAATAAAGACCAACAGACTGGAGACCCTCAAGCTGCTTATCTCCAGCCAGGAGTTAGGTTCGCAGGAGGAATTGCTGCAAGCGTTGCAGAAGGAAGGATACCAGCTCACCCAAGCCACCCTGAGCCGCGACCTGAAGCAACTGAAGGTAGCCAAGGCAGCCTCCATGAACGGGAAATACGTTTATGTGCTTCCCAATGAGACCATGTATCGGCGAGTGGGCAAGCCACATTCCGCCCGTGAGATGATGATGACCTCAGGGTTCTCGTCCATCAACTTCTCGGGAAACATGGTCGTCATCAAGACACGTCCGGGGTATGCCAGCAGCATCGCCTACAACATCGACAACAGTGACTTGCCACAGATACTCGGTACGATAGCGGGAGACGACACCATCTTCCTTGTCAAGAGAGAAGGCGTAAGGACAGAAGAAGTGAAGAGAGCTCTTGCCGAGATCATCCCCGAGATCATGATATAAAGCAACAGACTTGAAAGCTAAGACTGAACAGAAACAAGAACAATTAAAAAGATAAATAGTAAAGAAATGGAAGAAGTAAAAGTAATGGTGGCTGATGAAAGCCATATCAAGTACATCGACACCATTCTGACTACCATCG
>CAVCDC010000145.1:0-4324 GCA_963600865.1 Firmicutes bacterium CAG:103 | reverse complement strand
GCTTGGTTTCTGGTGTTGATATCTGGATGAATACTCCTACACGTCCTTTGGAGGCTTCTGGTACGTCAGGTGAAAAGGCTGAGATGAACGGTGTTGTCAACCTCTCTGTACTTGATGGCTGGTGGGTAGAAGGTTATCGTAAGGGTGCCGGTTGGGCTCTCCCCGAGCAGCGTACATACCAGAACCAGGGTTATCAGGATCAGCTCGATGCTGCCACCATCTATAATATGTTGGAGAACGAGATTGTTCCGATGTACTACAACAAGAACAAGGAAGGCTTCAGCAAGGAGTGGTTGCAGGTGGTAAAGAACTCTATAGCTACTATCGCTCCTCACTACACCATGAAGCGTCAGTTGGATGACTACTATGATAAGTTCTATAACAAGGAGGCTGCCCGCTTCAAGCAGTTGGCTGCCAACGACAATGCCTTGGCTAAGGAGATTGCACTCTGGAAGGAGTCTGTCGCTGAGCGTTGGGATGCTATCCATGTTGTTTCAAAGACTGATGAAGCTGCCAACGGTGTTGAGACAGGAAAGAAGTACAAGAAGCAGTATGTCATCGACGAGCAGGGCTTGAACGATGCTGTAGGTCTGGAACTTGTTGTATTGAGCGACCAGTTGGAAGGTGGCAAGCAGGTCTATGGTACTTTCCCGTTCGAGGTAGTGGGCCACGAAGGCAACAACTATACCTTCGAGGCTGTGATAGAGCCAATCAATGCGGGTTCTTTCAAGACGGCTGTCCGCATGTTCCCCAAGAACGACAAACTTCCTCATCGTCAGGACTTCTGCTACGTGAAGTGGTTGGACTAAGATAATCTGAGGATTAATCAAAATAAAAAAGGAATTTCCGAATTGGAAATTCCTTTTTTATTTTGAAGTTATAGAAGTAAAAGAAGTTGTCACTTCGTTCAGAAGTTAAAGCCAAATGCTTTTGTTGAAAAACAGCTATAAGACAGATGAATATAGCTTCTTTAACTTCTCTAACTTTTTTAACTTCTTATACAAGATATTGTGAGGAGATACTCTCGTTGTCCTCGACACGGCGTATGGTTTCGGCAAACATGTCAGCGATAGACAACTGCTTGACCTTGGCGCAACGGTTGGTGTAGGGGATGGAGTCTGTGAAGACAATCTCTTCGAGGGCAGATTCCTGAACTCGCTCAGATGCAGGACCGCTCATCACGCAGTGGGAAGCGCATGCACGGACAGTCTTTGCGCCAGCCTGTTTCATGATGTCAGCAGCCTTGGTGATAGTACCAGCCGTATCAACCATGTCGTCGATGATGACCACGTTCTTGTCTTTTACGTCACCGATAATCTGCATGCTTGCCACAACATTGGCACGTGCACGGGTCTTGTTACAAAGAACGAGAGGACATCCGAAATACTTGGCATAGGTGTTGGCACGTTTCGAACCGCCTACGTCAGGTGATGCAATGACCATATCCTTCAGACGCAAACTTTGCAGATAAGGCAGGATGACACCTGAAGCGTACAGATGATCCACGGGGACATCGAAGAAGCCCTGTATCTGGTCGGCATGAAGGTCCATGGTGATGACACGGTCTATACCAGCCACACTCAACAGGTCGGCAACAAGTTTGGCACCGATGCTCACGCGTGGTTTGTCCTTACGGTCTTGGCGTGCCCATCCGAAGTAGGGCATAACTGCAATGATGTGTCTTGCAGACGCACGCTTGGCAGCATCAATCATCAGGAGTAGTTCCATCAGATTGTCTGAGTTGGGGAAGGTGCTCTGTACCAGGAACACATCGCGGCCGCGAATGGATTCCTCATAGGATACGGCAAACTCACCGTCCGAGAACTTGGTGACAACCAAGTTGCCAAGTGGACAACCAAGGCTTGCACAAATTTTTTCTGCAAGGTATCTGGTCTTTGTACCAGAGAATACCAAAAAAGAGTTTTTGTCACTCATTTTTTTTTCGTGTTTATGTGGATAATGTTTGATCGTCATGTGTGTGTCTATCCCACAGCTTTCCTTAATTTGACAAAGTAAGCTATCAGTTCCTTGAAGTCTTTCTCGTTGTGTATGTCAAAACGGTTCCAGAGGTCGCCGCAAACGACAACGCCGCCAAATCCAAGGGCCTTGGCGATATGGATATTCTCCATGCTGATGCCACCAAGGGCATATACTTTCTTGTCTATCAATCCTTTGTCGGCAGCCTGCTCCAGTTCTTGCAGGGAAAACGTACTCTTTTCTTCCTTGAACTCTATGCAGTCGAAAATGTTTTTCAGAAAGACATAGTTGGATTTCTTTTTCGTTTCTTTCAGAAGACTCATGTCGCTGCATGAACGGCTATACTTCCCTTTGTATCCTTCTGGAAGCGGTGCTGTAGGAGAATCGATATGGATGGCTGCCAAGTCGTATTCCTGTTTGAGGTAATAGTGGTCGTGCACGGTGATGTATCGGTGACAATCCTCCGGCAACAGACTGAGCAGTCGTTCAGAGAACATAGGGGAAGAATTTGGCTTGAACAGGTGCAGATTGTCCAAGCCTTCATCGAACAATGAAGCTAAGATTTTGTCTTCTTCCACGAAGAATGTGGACTTTGTCATTATTGCTAATTTCATCGTCTTTGTCTTTTGTGATGCAAAAGTATTAAAAAAAAAGGTAACTTGCAATTTTATCAGAGATAAAAAGCTATCTTTGCATAGGAATTTTAGCTTTTATCAATATATGACAGAAAAATTGGATAAATTTAAGGAAATAACAAGACCTGTTTATGTGTTGGAAGAGGAACTTCTTCGCAACAATCTTTCGCTTGTTCGTGATGTGGCGCAGCGTGCCGATATGGAAGTGATACTTGCCTTCAAGGCGTATGCGCTGTGGAAAACATTCCCCATTTTCCGTGAGTACATTTCTTCGACTACCGCGAGCTCGCTTAGCGAAGCCCGTCTGGCATTCGAAGAGTTCGGCAGTAGGGCGCACACGTTTTCCCCGGCATACACCGATTATGAGATAGATGAAATAGCTCATTGCTCCAGTCATTTGACATTCAACTCTCTTACGCAGTATGAGCGGTATTATGGACGGGCGAAAAAGACAAACCCAACTTTGAGTTGTGGTCTGCGTGTCAATCCCGAATACTCTGAAGTCGGGGCCTTGCTTTACAATCCCTGTGCTCCAGGTACTCGGTTTGGTGTTACGGCAGACAAGTTGCCTGAAAGACTGCCTGCAGGCATAGAAGGTTTTCATTGCCATTGTCATTGTGAGAGTGGGGCAGATGTCTTTGAACGTACCTTGGCTCATATAGAAGAGAAATTCTCGGGGTGGTTTGGACAATTGAAATGGATAAACTTTGGCGGTGGACACCTGATGACACGCAAGGACTATGACGTCTTACACCTTATTAATATAATAAAGGGCTTCCACCAGCGCTATCCTCATCTGCATGTCATCATGGAACCAGGCAGTGCTTTTGGTTGGCAAACGGGTGTGCTTGTCTCGCAAGTTGTAGATGTCGTGGAGAATGGAGGGATAAAAACGGCTATACTCAATGTGAGCTTTACCTGTCACATGCCCGATTGTCTTGAAATGCCATATATGCCACAGGTATGGGGAGCCGAGACGTTGGAGGTTGACGACCCGATGAAAGTGCCAGAAGGAGATTTCGTCTACCGTTTGGGAGGAAACAGCTGTCTGAGCGGTGACTTTATGGGATTTTGGCGTTTCGACCATGAACTGGAGGTAGGAGAGAATATCGTTTTTGATGATATGCTCCATTATACGACGGTTAAGACCAATACCTTTAACGGTATCACCCATCCGTCTATCGCCATCTTGCATCTTGATGGTACTCTTGAGATGTTGCGAACTTTCTCGTATGATGATTATCGGGCAAGAATGGATTAAAAAATGCAAAAGTAAACACAAAGGCTGAAAAAAAAGGTGGTTCTACCCATGAGTTTTCTCGAACCGTGAGACGATTTAGTAGAACCGCCCAAAAAACTTGATGAAAGAGGAAAAATAGAGATTTTTCTTATGTTTTTGAATGGAAAATGGCTCTTTTGTAAAGAAAATAAACTAAAATAGCTTTTTTGTGAAAAAAAAGTTTGAAAAAGTTTGGCGGTTCAGAAAAAAGCAGTACCTTTGCAACCGCATTTAGAGAAATGCTCCTATCTGATAGGAATTGAATGCGGAAATAGCTCAGTTGGTAGAGCACGACCTTGCCAAGGTCGGGGTCGCGGGTTCGAGTCCCGTTTTCCGCTCAACATTTTGAATGACCAAACAGGAAGAGAATCTTCTATTGCCCAAGTGGCGGAATTGGTAGACGCGCACGTTTCAGGTGCGTGTGTTTCACAAC
>CAVCDC010000144.1:0-4331 GCA_963600865.1 Firmicutes bacterium CAG:103 | reverse complement strand
TAGAGAAATGTTGAAATTTAATGAAGAAAAATTAGCAAAACTGAGAACTTTCGAAGATCATCTTCGGGAGGAGATAGGCGAGTCTGGAAGCAAGGCCCGTAAGGATTTTGATGCCAGGGCAGAGGCTTGGTACTATGCCGAGTTGTTGAAAGACGAGCGCAAGAAGCAGAAGATGACGCAAAAGGCTCTTGCAGAGAAAATAGGCAAGAAGCGTGAATATGTGTCTGCACTGGAAAAGGGGCAGACGGATATGCAGCTTTCCACTTTCTTGAGAATAGCAAATGCCTTGGGCTTGCAGTTCTCGTTAGTTGTAGGACAGCATTGTTGTTGCCAAGATAAATCATCAAATAAAATACAAAAAAACAATGGCAAAGAATAAAAAAGGAACGGGTAATCCCTTACTGGACATGGTGATCCAGATGGTGGGCAGTTTGTCGCCAGAGCAGCAGATGCAGCTCCTGGACAACATGGATGCCTATTTACAGTCGGGCAAAAGCATGAAAGATGAACGTGACTCGGACGCTTTGTTCTATGCGGAATGCAACAGGTCTCGCAGCAAGTCTAAAAACAAGAAGGGTAAGCAGAAGTATGCCTTCACGCTTGATATTACGCTGAAGGGCTCCCCTCGCAAGGTTTACCGCCAGTTAATAGTGCCTTCCGACATGCGCTTGGATTATCTTGGCGAGGTGCTGGTACGTGCTGTGGGATGGGACGGATTCCATCTCAACCAGTTCATCAAGGGAAGGGAATGCTATCTGGTGCCTAATGATGACAACGGCTTAGACTGGGGCGAGGATGCTCGCAAATATACCATTAGCGAGTTGTTAAACAAAGTGGGAGCCAAGGTGGTATGGGAATATGACTTCGGAGACAGTTGGGAGCATGAGGTGAAACTGGTGGAGAAAGTCCTTGTAGACCCCTCTGACGAAATCCATCTCAACCTTGTCAAGGGAACCGGTGCGTGTCCTCCGGAGGACTGTGGTGGTGTGCCTGGTTATCGCCATCTCCTGAATGTGCTCAAAGACCCCAATCATGAGGAGTATGAGGACATGAAAGAGTGGTTGGGCGGTGATTTCGACCCCAAGAAATTCAACATAACTGTAGCTCGCGCACTTATCGGCGCCTTTGACAAAGGGTAGAATTCCCCCAAAATAACATCATAGATATGAACGGACTGTATACGATATTACTGCTCGTGCTGAGCAACATCTTTATGACCATTGCCTGGTACGGGCATCTCAAACTGCAACAGAACGGCGTAAGCAGCCACTGGCCTTTGGTGGGCGTCATCGCCTTCAGTTGGGCGATAGCCTTCTTCGAGTACTGTTGCCAAGTGCCTGCCAACCGCATCGGATTCTCGGGCAACGGAGGGCCCTTCTCCCTTGTGCAGCTGAAGGTGATACAGGAGTGCGTCTCCCTCATTGTCTTCGCCGTCATTGCTAACCTCCTCTTTCAGGGCGAGAGCCTCCACTGGAACCACTTTGCCGCCTTCCTCTGCCTCATTGCCGCCGTCTATTTCGTGTTTATGAAGTGATTGGAGGGATAAAAATCAGTTCCCCCTTTGTTCCCGGTATTCAGGACTACGACAAGTATTCCTATCCATTAAGAAAACTTAGATGGGACATTGATGAAATCATCAACCTTGTTCTCTTCTTACAAAAAGAGTGGGAAGAGAACCACTATACTTTATTCAATCATAACGTAAACAGGGAGGGAATCGCAATATAAACTTTTAGTTACTTGCTCCCCTTCCTTCTGTTGCACTCCCTGCAAAGCATCTGACAGTTCTCGATGGTGGTTCTGCCGCCATCCCGCCAAGGCGTGATGTGGTCGCCCTCCATAAACACGATGTCAAACTCCTTGCCGCAAAGGGCGCACTTGTGGCCCTGCCTTTCCCAGACGGATAGTTTCACCTTGTCGGAGAAAGTGCGGAGGTCGAGAAGGCGCTCGTCGCCCGTCAGCACATAGGGGATGATGCCTTGCGGCTTCTGTATCTCGTCCTTTGCATCCTTCATCAGCTCACTCACGTTCTTTTCGATGGCCTTTATGTCAAGGTCCTTTTCATGATAGAGGTCGTAGAGCTTCGCCCAGTCCAAGCCCTTCATGATACTCTTGAACTTCTTCATGTTGAAGGTGCTGATGGCCCAGTTCAACACGTTTTGGAAATAAGTCCATAGCGGCAATGACGTGTGGTCGTGCTGGTGCTGCGCCATGTAGCCTACGATGGTTTGCGGCTTGCCGTTGCGTGTCTCGTGGTCGGCCATCCATTGCAAGGCTTTCTTCAAGAATTCTTGGCGGTCGAGTGAACCATTCACCAAGTCCTTGCCCAGACGGTATGCTCCACAATTCTTCTTGGAGAAATGTTTCTTGGCATCGCTTACAAATGGGCCGGCATAGATGGCGTTGTTGATTTCCTGGTCGTTCAGTTCTTTGCCGGCGATGTTGATGGTCTTGAACCACTCCAGTTTTTCCGATGCCTCCCCTTCGCAGACGTATATGGTCAACTTATAGTCGAGGATTTTCCGTTGTATGTCGGCAGGCTGGTTGAAGAAATTCTTGAAGTCGTAAGCGAACTTGCCTGCCACATACTCGCAGAGCGAGAGCGTGCGCTGCTGTCCGTCCATTACCTCATAGGGACACTCGGCGTCATCGCTGCGCTTCACCCAGTACATCACGTTGAGGGGGTAGCCTTTCAATACAGTGGTTATCACAGCTTGCTGCTCTTTCTCGTTATAGATGAACTCGCGTTGATAGGGAGGACGAATGTCCAAAAGTCCATTATAGCCTCTCACTCCCTGCTCTTCATTATTAATGTAACCCTTGGTGATTTCGCCTACGGTTACTTCCATTTGCTTGATTGTCATCATAAGGCTTGTGGGTGTTTGTTGCGGATAATTATTCTTGCATATGGCAAATATACCATACCGTTTTTCTCGACATATAGGGTATTCATATTTGCTGTTACATGCGCTTTATTTCCTTGCGCTCTTAGCTTGTCAATCGTAGTTTGTCCCATTGCGTTTATTCCCGCAGCTCTGCACCAATCCGTATCACAAGCATTTCCGATTATCTCGAATTGGTTAGGGTTATACTTGTCGATAAAAGTTATGGGAACACCCATTAGTCCACTATAATCAATTGGTATGTCCGATGTTTTACTAACATCTATCGCATCATAATTGTTATATGTAGGATATTCATCTGCAGAATAATGACACACCAAATCCATATTCTCATAATGCTTAGGTATCTCTAAATTTGTAAACCACATAACACCAGAAACCCTTATCATGTTTTGGCGATGGTCACTGGCGGTGGCTACGTCTTCATATGGAGAAAGAAAATGTGCGGCAGCCCCTTTAAATCCATAGCCTAACCAAACTTTGTTTTCTTTGAAAAGTGGAAAAACCTCTTTGTACTTTATTGCATTCTGATGCCCTACAATAACAAACTTCTTCTGAAACTCCATCAGTTGCCCTATATACTCTCTGAACAAGGAGAAGGGAGGATTAGTCACGACAATATCGGCTTCTTTGAGCAATTCGATACATTCCTGCGAACGGAAGTCGCCAGTCTTCAATATCGACAATACGTTCTTGTTGTTCTGCAAGAGATATCGCACGTCCGACAGATCGACAGCTCCGTCTCCGTTCTCATCCTTCACCTCTGTAATCTCCACCTTATAGGCAATCTTCTTCGGCTCCTCATCATCGAAGCCTTCGAAATGAAATGCCAGTTCATTGCCCGTAACGGGCGAACCGTTGTAACAGGTACAGATGAGTTTCTTCAATCCAAGCTGGTTGAACCTAAGGGCGAAATATTTGAAGAAGTTGCTCTCGTAAGGGTCGTCGCAGTTGCAGAGCACCACCTTGCCACGGAAGTGCTTCCAATAATGTTGCAACTCTCGCTCTATGTCAGAAAGTTGGGTATAGAACTCATCTTTCTTCGCCACCTTGGCGGCATTGAGATTCTTGTTTGCCATAACGCTCGATTGTTAGTTATACGATACAACAAGTGCATACAACTATCAATCACGCCAAGACGCAAAAAGGGCGTGATGCTCTTATTGCGTTCAGCTATGAGGCAGCCTCGGATGGAAACCTCAGACCACTAATAAAGAATACACCACGCCTATGCGATGATGCATTTCTATTATACAGTGCTCTAAGGCATCCCATACCGAACGCCTTATCACAATTATTCCTTGTTACGTTATTTCCAATAAGTTTCCGAGGCTTTTGGCTGAACGCGAAATAATAGCGAATGCTTTGTTTACCAACGATGTCTTGGAGATGGCATGCGCCAAATCCATCGGCAAAGATACGAATAAT
>CAVCDC010000143.1:0-4550 GCA_963600865.1 Firmicutes bacterium CAG:103 | reverse complement strand
TTAGGCGGGCTATCTTTTCCTCTGGAGTTTGTTTCTTCATAACTTGATAGTGTTTCATATTCTATGCAAAGTTACTAAAAATCAGCGAGTTATACAACTTTTTATGGTTAAATGAACGCAACTAAAGTGTTAAATATCAACAACTTAATTACCATCAAAAATAGATGATTTCAAGGAAGATTTTTGAGAACTTAACTTTACACCCTAATAAATATGTATATTTTATAATCCTACTTTCGGAAGTAGGGAAGTTAGAGAAGTTAAGTACTTTAGTCCTATAATGTGGAATCATAGCCCTAACTCTTTCAGCATTTTCCTGATAATCTCTGGCTTTACTGTGGAGTATTCTGACTTGTCGTAAATCTCTACAAGCCAAACATCACCTGTATTCTCGTCAACCAAAGTAGTATAGGTAATAACTCTCGCACCTCCAGCTTTACCTTTGCCCTTGGAGTCTATGGCCATACGTATCTTTCGCAAACCGCCACCTAAATCGGAACCTTGGAAAGGATTCTCTTTTAGAGATTCCTTGAAATTCCAATAGTCCTGTTTCATAGACTTATAGCGTTTGGCCAAAGCTTTCAGTTCCCTCTCGAAGTTGGGGGTTGTTTCAATATTAAAGCTCATTGAATAACTCGTCTGCAGACTTGTTCTTTAGCTTGCCATCTTTAATCATTCTAATCTCACGAAGACCTTGGCAAATACTCTCTGTGCGATCAATCATCTGTTGGCCAGGCATGGCAACGTCCAATGGGACAGTTTGTGTAGGATGCAGTATGCTGAGAAGCAAACTTTCCACATAATTGTTGAAACTTCTGTTGCTGGACTTAGCCAACTCTTTCAGCTCATCGATGAGGGAGGTCTGCCATCTGAAACTTGCCTGTGATTTTAATGTCGCTGTACTCATAATTTCTATTGCTCAATGTTACTTTTGCTTGCAAATGTAATACAAATAATTATAATCGCCAAAGAAATGAGCCATTTACTAAGTATATTTGGTTAAGATTGCTACAAAAGTACAAAAAACAACGGGAAAAACCGAGCTTCGCGCCCTAAAGGCAAGCCAAGCAATCTATTCTATAATAGCCCTGCCATTAGCACTTTAGGGTGGTGCGCTCCTCGTTCAACCGCAGGCCTATGTCGGGAGCCGTGGAGTTGTAACTAATGTCAAGAAATAATCTTTCATCACGTTTTCGAGGGATTTTTCACCTCTAATTCTCACGTAACGACGATTTTTGTCCATTCTCCTCCTCTGCCAAGAACTTCTCGACATCAGCCTGAATCTTTTGGAACTCGGGCGAGAACTGGTAGAATGTGTTTTTCTTCATCATCATCTTCACCTTGCCGAGGCTGTTCTCGTAGCACGCCATCTCGGTGCGCGCCTGTTCGCTGTGCACGGCACGGTCTCTGATGGAATTCTCCTGTTCGTTGCGCAGCGTGTCGCACACCGACTGCACCAAGGGACCCACCACAGCGTCGAAGAGGTGGTGGCCCTGTATATATAAATAGGTGTTGTGGGAGTCGATGCCGAGAGAGGAGAGACGGTGCGCCTCTCCCTCCCACTCGCCCCTGAGTTTCGGGAATCGGTGTTCCAGTTGGAGCACCTTCGCCCTCACCTTCTTGGCGAGGGTCTCTATGGCGCGACCGGGCGACTGGATGCGTACGACGGGGACAGCCACCAAGGCATTGAAGGCAGCCATGTCGAAGTGCATAGTCATCTTCTTGTGCCTCACGAAGAGGATGTGCCACACGAAGAGCGGCCAGATGGTCTGCGAATAGGAGTCGAGGAAGCGCTTGAAGTCGAAGATGCTATGGTCGTTGAGCGTCACCATGACGCAGGTCTCGTGGAGCCCCGGCGCATAGCACTGGTGGTTCTCTATGGCGTAGGTGTAGGTGTGCAGGATGTACGGACTTTCGAGCATGAGCTTCGACATCTCCGTTTCGCCCTGCAGGATGTAGTCGTAGTCGGCGTCCACACAGGCTATCATGTCGCGCCCCACGCCTTTGAGGACACAGGAGATGGCCGACTTCTTGCCACGGCTGAGATGCTGGCCGCGCACGGGCAGCATAATGTCGAAGTAGCGCGTGTCATCCTCATACCGCCCCAACACCGAGCGCCAGAAGAACACATCGTCGTAGCTCTCGACGTAAGCCACTATCTTGCGTCGTGCCTTCTTGGGCCTCATCTTGTTGGCGGCCTCGAAGTAGAGGGAGTTGATATTGTCGGTCAAACGGGAAGACATAAAACTATTTTTAAGTGAAGAGGTAAGAGGTAAGAGTGAAGAGTGAAGAGTGAAGAGTGAAGAGTGAAGAGTGAAGAGTGAAGAATCCAATAGTGAGTGAAGAGGTAAGAGCAAAGAACGAAGAATCCTCTTGACCTTCAACTGATAAACTTATCTGCATTTGGATTCTTCACTCTTCTTTCTCAACTCTTCATTTGATCGTAATATCATTCACATCCGTCACTTTGTCCGTCCATCCGTCCATGACGACGGCGGGGCTGTGAGTAGTCATGATGACCTGGATATTGGGGTTGAGCTGCAGGACGAGCGAGATGAGCTGTTTCTGCCACTCGAAGTGGAGGCTTATCTCCGGTTCGTCCATGAAGAGGACATAGGGCTGCTGGTCCTCCACGAGCACGGTGAGGAGGATGGCGAGCATCTGCTTCTCTCCAGCCGAGAGCTGGTAGGGCACGAGCGTCTCCCCCATCTGCGAGAACCGTATCTCGTTGGCAGTGCGCACGATGGTCTTCCCCGTCTCGCGGAAGAGGTTGTCCACGGTGTCCTGGAAGAGTTTCTTCGGCATGCTGAGCGCCTGTGCCCTTGCGGCGGCATCTGGTTCACCGCTCTGCAGCACGGCGATGATGCGGTTGCCGATGTTCACCTGGTAGTCGAGGTACTTGCGCTGCAACTGGAAGAGCTGCCAGTCGAGTTCGGTGGCAAGGGAGAGGTCCACCTTGCTGATCATCTCCGCGTTGAGCAGCGGACGGTCCACCGAGCGTATCACGTCGAAGCGTATCCACTTCGCCTCCTCGGGCACCACCTCCAGGTGGACACCCTTGAGCATGTGGCTGGGAAACTCCCCTCCCGCGGCAAGCCCTTTCACCACCTTGTTCAGGATGGTGCTCTTCCCCACCCCGTTCACACCGCTGAGGATGTTGACACGGCGGTCGAGGTCCCAGAGTATGTGCTTGGTGCCGCTCCACAGCGACTCTATCTCTATCTGCTTGATGTAGTCAGCGTATTTCTGCATAAGATTATCTCCTATAAATATCGGAATCGAAAAGAGAAAAAGGCATCGTCTTCGCTACTTGCGCTCCTTAACTCCCTCAACTCTCTAAAAAACATAGCGCAAATATAATCATTTTCAGCATAAATTCGTAACTTTGCACCCGATTTTTATATATAAAAAAGAAAAATGGATAACAAACGACCACTTATTGCCCACTTGTGCATGTTCTGCGCAGGTGCTTTCTGGGGCTTGATGGCTCCGGTAGGCAAAGACGCCATGCTCAACGGCATCGACGGCATCGACCTTGTCAGCTTCCGAGTATTGGGTGGTGCCGTGCTCTTCTGGATAGCCTCTCTCTTCACGAAGAAGGAGCATGTGCCAGTAAAAGACGTCTTCAAACTGGCGGGAGCAGGCATCTTCGCCCTCGTCTTCAACCAGTGCTCTTACACCATAGGTCTGAACATGACCTCGCCCAGCAACTCCAGCATCATGACCACCTCCATGCCTATCTTCGCCATGCTGCTCTCGTTCCTCATCCTGAAGGAACCTATCACATGGAAGAAGGTGTTGGGCGTGCTGATGGGGTGCAGCGGTGCCGTGATCATCATCCTCACCAGTGCCTCGGCGGGCAACGCAAAGGTGGGCAACATCTGGGGCGACCTGCTCTGCATCTCTGCCCAACTGTCCTTCGCCCTCTACCTCGCGCTCTTCAAGCCCTTGGTGCAGAAGTATTCGCTCTTCACCGTGAACAAGTGGATGTTCACCTGGGCGACACTGATGATATGGCCCTTCACCCTCGGGCACGTGGACAGCATCGACTTCGCCCATGTACCAGCCAGCACATGGTGGGAGGCAGGCTACGTCATCTTCTTCGGCACCTTCATGGGGTACATCTGCATGATGATAGGTCAGAAGACACTGCGACCCACCGTCGTGTCGGTATACAACTATGTGCAGCCTTTGGTGTCAGTGACGGTGAGCGTCATCGCCGGCCTCGCTGTCTTCGGGGGCACTCAGGCATTTGCCGCCGTCCTCATCTTCTCGGGTGTATGGCTCGTCATCAAGAGTAAGTCTAAGCGTGACATAGACACCCACGAGCACAGCCTCTCTACGGAGAGAAGACAAGCGTGAGGAAAGGTAAAAAGGTAAAAGAGTAAAAAAGTAAAAAGGTCACTAGTGTCTCTTAAAATTATTTAAATTTGAAATTATGTTGTTCATACACAAAGCTTTTGCCTTCCGATACCCTGTCCGGGTTTTGAAATGTGTACCTTTGCACCCGATTCAAAATCGGAGTAGATATGCATATAGGAAAGTACGTT
>CAVCDC010000142.1:0-4572 GCA_963600865.1 Firmicutes bacterium CAG:103 | reverse complement strand
GAGATTAGCGTTCAAGTTCTGCGTGCCATCGGCCCAACTGGCCATCCAAGTGGCCTACAATCTCAACGATGACGTCACTTACGAACGAGAGGTGGGAGGACTGTTGAAATTCCTGAAAGCTTTCAAGGGCTATCGTGGATATATCATCACCCGCGACTACAAGACCGTGATTGAGAAGGGAGATTATACGATAGAAGTAATACCGATATGGGAATGGTTGGGAAAGGGCGTATTGCCTTGACTTTTGGATAGATTTTACAATTTATTGATGTGAATGCCGTACCGCAATATGCACTGAGTAGCTTGTAAAAATCGCACAATATGGGTGCAGGCAATATACAATAAGGTGGAAGTGTTAATAATTTGTTAAACTCAAAAAATAATCACAGAAAAGTTTGGAACATATTCTGGAAAAGCATACCTTTGCAGTGTTCTATTAAAGTAGTACACTAAAACAGACCATAACAGTAACACTTCGAGAAGTAAAAAGCTACAACATCAAAAACAGAAAAAGTTATGATACAAGTACAAGACATCGACTTCAGATACCCAGGTAGCAAGCACCTCGTATTTAGAGATTTCTCTTTGAGTCTTAAAGAGAACAACATCTATGGCTTGCTTGGAAAGAACGGAACAGGCAAGAGTACACTGCTCTACCTCATCAGCGGATTGATGCGCCAGCAAAAAGGTCTCATCCTTGTGGATGGCGTCCCCGCCCAAGAACGTAGAGCCGACATACTCAAGGATATCTTCATGGTACCCGAAGAGTTTGAACTGCCCAATGTTTCCCTCGCCACCTATGTGAAGATAAACCAAGAGTTCTATCCCAACTTCTCACAGGAAGTGTTGGAAAACTGTCTGAAGGATTTTGAATTGCCAATCTCTCTCAAGTTGAACGAACTCTCGATGGGACAGAAGAAGAAGGTATTCATGAGTTTCGCACTCGCCACTGGTACCCGCTTCCTCTTAATGGACGAGCCTACCAACGGGCTCGACATCCCATCGAAGAGTCAGTTCCGCAAGGTGATAGCCAACAATATGACCAACGACCGCACCCTCGTCATCTCCACCCACCAAGTACACGACATCGAGTCGCTGCTCGACCACATCATCATCATGAACCAGAGCCAGCTCTTGCTCGACGCTTCCGTATCGGACATCTGCGAGAAATACAGTTTTGAATATCGCAACCCACAGGAGATGGACGACACTGTGCTCTATGCCGAGCCAACGCTACAAGGCAACGCAGCCATCTGCAAGCGGAAAGAAGGAGACAACGAGACACAGATGAACCTCGAACTGCTCTTCAATGCAGTCATCAGCGGAAAGTTAAACGACTAAAACAAAACGATTATGAACAAGACATTTGATTTACATAGATTGGGAATGGTAATGCGTTGGGACATCCTCAGCAACCGGAAGCATCACCTAAGCGCCATGATAGGACTCGCCGTCGGCGCTTCACTATTCTGTCTCATCACGCTATATAAAATAAGACGCAGCGTAGGTTTCATGCAAGAAATAGTCAACGATTATTACCAAGAAAGCGTATACAACTTTTTCATTGCGGTAGCAACTATCGGCTTTTATGTCATGGCCTCTTGTATCTTTACCAACATGAAGACCAAACAAAAACGGGAGAGTTTTCTGATGCTACCAGCCAGCAATTTAGAGAAATTCGTCTCACGTCTGTTACTGATGTTGGGATGGACAGTGGCAAGTCTTCTCGGAGCACTCATCATAGCCGATGTCATCCAGTTTATTTTCAGCTTCTTCATCACCCCTGGTTTCCATCAAGATATTATCCTGTCCACCATCAGGAGTTCGTGGGAGAGCCTTGCCAATGTAACCTATTGGGAGCGTGTGTGTGTATTCTATAGTTTCATGCTGTTCGTACATTCCTTTTTCACTCTCGGCGGTGCATTTTATCGCAAGTTCCCCGTGTTGCTGACCCCATGTACAGGCTTGGCTATATGCATTCTCTTTGGATATATCTGCACAGAATTAACCGATACAGGCATTATCCATTTCCATATCAGCTTAAACGGCGACAGCATGGCAGAATACTATTTTGCAGCTGCTTTCACGACCATATTCCTCGCTCTTGCAGCCTTCAACTATTGGGCATCCTACAAGATATTCTGCCGCATGCAGGTAATCTGCAACAAGTGGATTAACCTATAAGCATCTTCGCAATTCGTATGTTTACAACCCCCTAAAGATTTGAATATTATGAATTTCAGCAATGACAAAGCCATATACATCCAGATAGCCGAGCGTCTCTGCGACGAGATACTGGCCGGGAAATACAAGGAGGACGAGCGGATACCGAGTGTAAGGGAATACGCCGTGCTCTTGGAGGTGAACGCCAACACCACCGTGAAGTCGTACGACCTCTTGGCAGGCGAAGGTGTCATCTTCAACAAGCGGGGCTTGGGCTACTTTGTCGCCGTTGGAGCCAAGAAGCAGATCAAGAAAACCCGCAAGAAAGAGTTTATGAAGACCCGTCTGCCAGAGTTGGCAAGGCAGATGACACTGCTCGACATTAGCATCGACGAAGTGATGGACGAATTGGGAAAGACACTAAAAAAAGTCACCATATAATATAATAAAGTGCAACATACTCCGGTTTTATATAAGGACACCGGGGTATGTTGCATTTTTATGCTCGTCGCCGTGGAATGCTCCTTTACACAACGATTAAGCAAAAGAAACAATAACCATAGTACGCACAACATGTCACTCATTCACCTAAAAGACATCAACAAGACTTACGAGGGCGCTCAACCCCTCCATGTACTGAAAGGCATCAACCTCGACATAGAACGGGGCGAGTTTGTCAGCATCATGGGTGCATCAGGCTCAGGCAAGTCTACCCTACTGAATATATTAGGAATCCTCGACAACTACGACACGGGCGAATACCTTCTCAACGACGTCTTGATAAAAGACCTCTCCGAGACACGTGCCGCCGAATACCGCAACAAGATGATCGGCTTTATCTTCCAGTCGTTCAACCTCATCTCATTCAAGACAGCCGTGGAGAACGTGGAGTTGCCCCTGTTCTATCAAGGAGTAAGCCGCCGCAAGCGCCATGAGATGGCGATGGAATATCTCGAAAAGTTGGGGTTGACACAATGGGCCGACCACTACCCCAACGAGATGTCTGGCGGACAGAAGCAACGAGTAGCCATAGCCCGTGCCCTCATCACCAAACCACAGATTATCCTTGCCGACGAACCGACGGGAGCGTTGGACTCCAAGACGAGTGTTGAGGTAATGAACCTGCTGAAAGACCTGCACGAGAAAGACGGAATGACCATCGTGGTGGTAACCCACGAGAGCGGTGTCGCCAACGAGACCGACAAGGTGATACATATCAAGGACGGACTCATCGGCAGCATCGAGGAGAATTACGACCACCATCTCGTATCCAAGGACTACGTCAAATAAGAGAAGAACGAAGAGAGAAGAGTGAAGAATCCAAATGTCTTACTCTTCCATATTCTTTACGCTTCACAAGACTTATAACATCATAAAAGCAAATGAATTTTTCTCTCTCCACCCCACATTCTTCACTCCTCTCAGAGATCTGGAGCACGTCAAAGCGCAACAAGTTGCGTACTTCGCTGACGGGCTTTGCCGTGGCATGGGGCATCTTCATGCTTATATTCCTGTTGGGAGCAGGCAACGGCCTCATCAATGCCCAACTGCAGCAACATGACCGATTCCTCGCCAACTCCATGTTGGTGTTCGGAGGAAGCACATCCAAAGGCTATAACGGACTGAAGGAAGGACGCGCTATCAATCTCAACGACAAGGATATGACCATCACCAACCATACCTACGGCAACTACGTGGGCGATGTGGGAGGCCAACTGGAACAGTCGAACGTCAACATCACCTATGGCGACAACTACATCGCTTCACAGACGCTTACCGGTGTATATCCTTCGCATGTCAAGATAGACAAGACAGAGATGACGGCAGGGCGCTTCATCAACGACATCGACCTGAAGGAACGGCGCAAGACGATAGTGCTCAGCAAGAGCCAGGCCAAGGAACTCGCCAAAGACTACTGTTCACTCGTGGGCAAGAACGTGAAGATAAGCAATATGGCTTTTAAGGTGTTAGGCATCTACAAGGGCGACGAGTCTCGCCAGAACACAGAGGCTTTCGCAGCTTTCACCACCGTGAAGACCATCTACGGCAAGGGTGACGAGGCAGGAACCATCGAGTTTACACTGAAGAACCTGAAGACCAAAGAGGACAACGAGGACTTCGAGAAGAAATACCGCGCCAGCATCAACACCAACCACCAGGCCGCTCCCGACGACGAGCAGAGCGTATGGCTCTGGAACAGATATATGGACAACATACAGATGAACCAAGGCATCGCCATCATCCAGACCGCCCTCTGGATAGTAGGTCTCTTCACCCTCCTGAGCGGCATCGTGGGCGTCAGCAACATCATGCTCATCACCGTAAAGGAACGCACACGGGAGTTTGGTGTCCGAAAGGCAATAGGTGCCAAGCCTTGGTCGATACTGAAACTCATCATCACGGAGAGCG
>CAVCDC010000141.1:0-4627 GCA_963600865.1 Firmicutes bacterium CAG:103 | reverse complement strand
CTTGTAGTCGATATACTTGATGCCGCTCTTCTTGAAACGGCAATACTTCTTCTTCTTTGTATCAATAGAAGGAGCGGTCAAATAACGGATTTCTGATTTCTGCTCTGCCATGATTAAGCCTCCTCTTTTTTACCAAGCTTTGCACGACGCTTCTCTGCGTAAGCGGCAGCATACTTGTCAAGTTTAACAGTCATGTAACGAATTACTTTCTCGTCGCGGCGGTAAGCCGTCTCGAGCTTGTCAACTACAGTTGGCTCGGCATTGAACTCTACCAAAGTGTAGAAGCCAGAGGTCTTCTTCTGGATGTTGTAAGCCAACTTCTTCAAACCCCAGGCCTCCTTGTTCACAATCTCTGCACCGTTGTCGGTGAGTACCTTCTCGAACTTAGCGACCGTTTCCTTCATCTGTTCATCAGACAAAACGGGAGTCAAAATGAAAACGGTTTCGTATTGATTCATACTACTTTAAGAAATTAAAATGTTTAAAAATATCTCTATTGCAATCGGTAAGAATCACCTCAAAAAGGCGTACTTTTCCGAAATGCGGTGCAAAATTACTACTTTTTGTCGGAACAACCAAATTTTTTGTGTACTTTTGCAGAAAATATTATTCGTTATGGCTATAAAGAACAAATTCAGAACATTCTCTATGACATTGGCAAAGCACGCTTATACGCTGTCCATCGCTTGCATCATTGCCGGCGTACTCCTCTTCGTTGTAAGCTTTGCATGGCAACTAAAAAGCAACACCCTGCTGTATTGCGGTTTACTTTGTGTAACAGCAGGTACAGCAGGGTATGTTTATTCTCTCAGACAGGAGTAATCCTCTCCGAGCCGTCTGAGGCGATTGCCTCTAATCAGTCTTCAGCAGGAACTATCAGCTTATAGCCCTTGCCATGGATGTTGATAATCTCGATGGCAGGGTCATCCTTCAGATGCTTGCGCAACTTGGTGATATATACATCCATGGAGCGTGCATTGAAATAGTTATCGTCTATCCAGATGGTCTTCAGGGCGAAGTCGCGCTGCAGTATCTCGTTGGCGTGTGCACACAGGAGCGCCAAGAGCTCATTCTCTTTCGTGGTGAGCTTGGTCTGCTTGTCAGCGATGCAGAGCAACTGCTTCTGGGTATCGAAAGTAAAATGACCTATGTGGTAGAGCGTAGACTCCTTGCTCTTCTTTCCCTTTACGCGGCGCAGGATGGCCTCCACACGCAGCACCAACTCTTCCATAGAGAATGGTTTGGTGATATAGTCATCAGCACCTAACTTGAATCCCTCAAGGATATCCTCCTTCAGCGTCTTGGCGGTGAGGAACACAATGGGTATCTCGGCATTTGCCTGGCGGATATCCTTGGCAAGCGAGAAGCCATCCTTCTTGGGCATCATCACATCAAGCACTGCGACATCAAACTTAGTCCTTGTAAACTCCCTAAAGCCTGCCTCACCATCGGGGCAAAGGGTGGTATCATAGCCCTTGGCTACCAAATACTCACGGAGCAGCATACCGAGGTTCTCATCATCCTCGCATAGCAAAATCTTGATCTTGTCGTCCATAATATGATCGTTTTTATTGTTAATATTTTCTTTTTACTCTCCCCCACTTCATTCTTAACTCTTCACTCTTAATTCTTCACTCTTAATTCTTCCCTCTCCTCTTTTAATTCTTCACTCTTCACTCTTCACTCTTAACTCTTCACTCTTAATTCTTCACTCTTAATTCTTCCCTCTCCTCTTTTAATTCTTCACTCTTCACTCTTCACTCTTCACTCTTCACTCTTAATTCTTCCCTCTTCGTTCTTCTCTCTTCACTCTTCACTTTCAACTCTTCCCTCTCTCAGTCGTGTATGACCGGCAACTTGATGGTGAAAGTCGTACCCTTCCCTAATTCGCTGTCGACCTTGATTTCTCCGCCGTGCAGATCGACCACCTTCTTGACATAGGCAAGTCCGAGTCCGAATCCCTTCACGTCATGCACATTGCCCGTGTGCACGCGGTAGAACTTCTCGAATATCTTTTTCAGGTTCTCCTTCTTCATACCCACGCCAGTATCCGAGACAGACAGGTAGAGATGCTGTTCGTCGTTCCATGTCTTCATGGTGACATAGAGAGGCGCGTCCGGTTTGCGATACTTCACCGCATTGTCCATCAAGTTGAAAATGACATTCTGGAAATGCACCTCGTCAACAAAGATGGAAGAGTCGACAGCCTCGATGTCCGTATACACCTTACCGCCCGTATGCTCCACGCGCAGCGAGAATGAGTTGGCTATGTTTTCCACCATCTCGTTGAGGTCGAGTTCCTTCTTCTTGAACACCGCCTTCCTGCGGTCGAACATACTCATCTGCAACACCTTCTCCACCAAGAAGCGCAAGCGCTTGGACTCGTCATTGATGACACCGCCCAAATGCTGCTGCATCTGCTCGCTCTTGGAGATAGACTTATCGTTGAGCATCTGTGCCGCAAGACTGATGCTGGCAATAGGTGTCTTGAGCTCGTGGGTCATATTGTTGATGAAGTCGTTCTTGATTTCCGTATACCGCTTCTGCCTGAATATGACGACGATGGTGAAAATGAAGGTAATCAACAACACCAAGGTAAATGCCACACTCGGTATCATGAAACGGACACTGGAGAAGATGTAGCTGTTCATGTCCGGGAAATGGACATTGACCACACCCATCTTAGACTGCGGGTCATTACGGAAGAGCACCTGCGAGTAATTATACTCCTCGCCCTCGTCAGAATACTCCGGGCAACGGTACACCTCACGTCCGTCCTGCGTACACACCGTGAAATGATAAGGTATGTTGATGCCATTGTTCATCATCTCCGCCTTCAGGTCTTGGTCAAGTTGCTTGAAGTTGATACGCTCCTTCAAAGGCTTTTCCGAAGCAGAGTAGAGAATGGAATACACTACCTCGTCGAGGAGGGCTTTCTGATAGACATAGCGGTTCTTCACGATTTCCTGCAGTGTCTTCTGCGCCTCATGCAGCGAGTTCTTGTCGCTGCGAAGTATCATCGCCTTTGGCGTCAGCGCAGGATTGGCGGCGATGGTCTTGAGTTCGAAAGAGGAATACAGCGTGCCGTCCTTCCCCATGACAGAGAACTTATGCGACTGTTGGTGTGTGCCGTCAGCCTGTCCGCTACGCGTCCCTACAGAGTCCGTACGCTGAGCACGGCGCTCCGTCTCGTTGACATCCTTTTCCAGATAGCGCAACGTCTCGTTAAGCTCCAGGTTTCTTGAAGCTTGATATAAGGCTCTGTTGACAGATTCGTCAAACTGTTCCCTCTTCATCTCCACCATCTCCTGGATGTAACCCAACTGGAGGAAGAGCAGAGCAAGGAACGAAAAGCCCATGATGATGGCTATGATCCATATCGTTTTCTTTTTCATGGGGGCAAAGTTATGATTTTTCTTAATCACTTAACACTTTTCCGTTAACTATTTATTCCATTTTTTATTTAATTAACCTATCAATGTTATCATAATTACAAATAAGCAACCAATCGTTTCAAGCAAGAAAGATTTATGCTATCAGTAAGAGCCTCTTTTTACCCTTTTACCTTTTTACCCTTTTACCTTTTTACCTTTTTACCCTTTTACCTTTTTACCTTTACACCCTTTTACCTTTTTACCTTTTTACCCTTTTACCTTTTTACCTTTTTACTCTTTTACTTTTTTACCTTTAAAAGTATTCGTTTTATTCGTGGTAAAGCAGCAGTCTCTGCAGCATCATTAGCAGCCTTTTCATCAAGGCGGTTTACACCGCACAAACAATCTGGCGAGGGCTTTGATGCCCCGCCATCCTTAGAGCGAAGCGGTAAAGAGCGACGAGTAGGAGCGGTTACATCCCCTGTCCCCTGAGGGGAAAGGGGCTTGGGGAAAGCGGTGGAGCCCTCCTTATGAAGGAGGGACGGGGTGGTTGGAAAAACCGTATCATTCTCGCCGAGTAGGCGTAAATCCGTGGAATCCGTGAGATCCGTGTGCGACATTATACCTCGCCGAGCAGGCGAATTATCTGTGTAAATCTGTGCTATCTGTGGGAAAATAAGAATATTCGTGTTAAAAGAATATCCGTGTCATCCCTACTATCCGTGTTCAGTAAATAAAAGAAGAGAATTTTCGTGGAAACCTTTTTACCTTTTTACTTTTTCACCTTTTTACCTTTAAAACGCATAACTCCCTGAAAATGGGGGGGGGTAACATTTTTAGCCCCAAATTATCTCACAGAAATAGCTATGTTTTACAAAATAACTATTTCATTTTTTTAGTTATAATTTGCTCAAATTCAATAAAAATTGTATCTTTGCCACAATTTTCTGTATCTCTTACGTAGAGAATCAGAAAGAACAACATCGGAAACGAACTTGATTTCGCCTGATGATGACAGAATTAGACAAACAACCGCAAGTAACGTCCACTATTGCAGGGGACGACGGCGAAGCCATGGGAAAAAGTCAGGAAAATGACCCCAAATCCCCCTCTGAAGAGATAAAAACACCAGCCGACGCAGGCTGGTATGTCGCCGTGGTCAGAGTCAACTGCGAGATCAAGATAGCACAATCCATACAAGAGTCCACTTGAAGAAGTGGGTTTAATTTAAGTCTATCAAATGTCTTAGTCGG
>CAVCDC010000140.1:0-4656 GCA_963600865.1 Firmicutes bacterium CAG:103 | reverse complement strand
ATGATGCCGTTGAGCTTGTCTATGCTCGCCACCACCTCACGTCTGAAGCCGAACACATTGAAGATGCTGGTGAGACCCAACAGACCGCTGTTGTTCGCTTCATGTGGTGCGTTGATAAAGATAAGCGTATCCTTGGGCGCATACTCGTGTATGTCGTGCGCCAACTGGAGGGACACGTTGTTGATGCCGAAGAAGATGTGCACGTTGCCGTCCAACTTCTTCTGCCACTGCAGTCTGCGCCAGCGCCATGCCGAGCGGAACCGTACGCCGAGGTAGTTGATGGCCACGGCAAACGACACGGCTGCCGCCGCGAAGTGTACCGTCGAGAAGATGGTCATGTAGACCATGCTCTCATGGCACGGTTCGCCCACCTCGATCAAGTCGCTGTGGAAGGCGAACATCTCCATGGAGGAGAGCAGCGGACGGAAGAACGAAGCGAACCATGACAGTCGGGTGCCCAATGTCTCGTGGCCTGTCGTGAATCCGACGTAGTAGACGAAGAATCCAGCGATGAAGACGAGGAGGGCTGCCCTGCGTATGAAGATGTCGAAGTCGCGTACTATGCGCCATCTGTGCGCATAGCACACCATCATGATCACGACGCAGATGATGACACTCAGAAGGTTGGCGTGCAGTATGGACATGGGCTGTTAGTCTCTTATCTCAAAAAGGCTGTAGAAGCCCGTCATGGTAAACACGTTACGGATGGTGTCGTTGATCTTCTCGATGATGACCTTTCCGCCCTTGGCGGCGCAGTCCTTGCGCAAGCCTATGAGGAGGCGCAGACCTGAGGAACTGATGTACTCGAGGTGTGTGAAGTCGAGAACGATCTCCAGGTTGGCTTTCTCGGAAAGCTTGTAGAAGTCGGGTGCCACCTCGGTGGAGGCGGCAGTGTCCAGACGTCCTGTGAGAATGGCCTTCAGACCATTGGGAGTTTCTTGAATCTCTATGTTCATATATATGTACTGAATGTTATGCTTGTTTGTTGATGTACTCCATGATGACGTCTACGGCAGCATCCTCGCTGAGGTTGGCAACATTGAGCACGAGGTCGTAGTTGCGTGTGTCGTAGCGGCTTGTCCCGGAGAACTCCTGTGTGTAGCGCTCGCGTCCCTTGTCCACCTTGTCGATGGCTTTCTTTGCCTCTGACTCTGAGAGGCCCTGGCGCTCCATGACACGCTTGATGCGGTTGGGCATAGGACTCTGGATGAGCACCTTGAACGAGTTGGGATGGTCGCGGAAGATGTAGAAACCGGAGCGGCCTGCGATGACGCATGACTCCTCCTCGGCCAACTCCTGGAGGAACTGTGACTCTACGCGGAAGAGGTTCTCGGTGGTTGCCACGGTGTTCTCTACGTTGAAGCGCTCCTCTACATGGTAGTTGAGCATGTAGTTCTGTATGAACTCGTTCCACCAGTTGAACTTAGAGGCTTTCACCTTCTCAAGCTCCTCTACGGAAAGGTCGAACTTCTTGGTGAGTTCCTTGACCAATGCCTTGTCGTAGAACTTGACATTGAGGCGCTCAGCCAACTTTCTGCCGATGGTGCGGCCACCAGAACCCAACTCGCGGTTGATGGTTATCACAAATTTCTTGTTTGTATCCATATTCTTCTTGTTTTTAATGTTCTGTTGTTTGTTTTTATAATTAGTTATGTAGTTTTATGGTATTGGAAGTTAGAGAAGTTAAGGGAAGTTAGAGAAGTTAAGGGACAAATGTTTTAGGGTAAATACACCCTTTAAGCATTTGGATTCTTCACTCTTCACTCTTCACTCTTCACTCTTCACTCTACACTTCCGAACACGATCTCCACGAGGTCAGCGAACTCTTTGTAGGCGAAGGTGTCGGACAGTTCGCTGAAGGCGTCGCGCAGGCCGCGGAACCGCCAGGCATGTGTCGCCTTGTCCTTGACGCGGAAGATCTGCCAGATGGCATCGCCGTTCTGCAGGTAGTCGCGGGCGATGGCACGCATGTTGGAGAGTTTGTCGCCCATGGCAACGATCTTCACCTCTCGCGTGGAGTTGAGCAGGTTGATCATGTCGCGTTCCTTGCGCTCCTTCCAGGGCAGTTTCTCGCCGTTGCTATTGGTCTTGACATCCGTCTCGTTGCTCACCAACCATGCCACGTGCTCGCCAAACTCTTCTTTGATCTGCTCAAAGGTGACCTCTGTGTCTTCTATCGTGTCATGGAGCACGGCGGCAGCAAGCAGGTCGGGCTCGGAAGTCATGGTGGCGACGATGGACAGGGCTTCGAGAGGATGGACGATGTAGGGGAATCCCTTGCCGCGTCGCTCTGTGCCATGGTGGGCATTCGTGGCAAACACGATGGCTTTGTCCACCAAGTCTGTATTCAAAGGACTGTTTGACATCTTTTCTCTCTTTTTCTTCTTTTTGTTATTTTTTTTCTTACTTGTTCATGAATGGCAGGTTGCACGCTGTGTTGTACACCATCTCAGCCAACCGCTCGTTGTGTATCGACTTGCCGTTGAGTGCATCGTACAGACGGACAAGTCCCATCTTTCCACCGCCGTTCTTCAGCGTGGCGACGATGAGCAAGTCCTGCAGTGCCACGGTAGAGGCGATGATGTCGATGTCGGTGTCGGCCAACTGGCTCATGGCAAACTTGTAGGCATCCTCTTCGTTCTTCTTGATGAGGTCCTCGATGTCTTGCAGCGTCTGCATGCCAGCATCCTTGAGCAGTGAGTAGAAGGGTACGAACGACATCTCTTGAACCTCGCTCTGGTTGATGGCTGCGATGCGCCTGGTGAGTGAGGCGAACGGTTTCTGTGCGATGTAGGTGTCGAAGGTCTTGCCGTCGAGCCTTACCTGTGACAGTTCGCCAGCCCTGATGAGACGTTCCATGCGGCGTCGGTAGTCGGCCACACTGATGCGGATGCGCGAGAACTCCTCGTCGGCAAGTTCGAGCATACCAGCGAGGCGCCCCAACATACGTTTGTATTCTGGCGGTGCCTCTATCTCGTTCTTGTAACCGATGTCGTGCTCCATTGCCGCCCATGCGTGCTGCAGGGTGGAGCGCATCTGTATCTCGAAGCGTATGTTGTTGAGCTGCGGGTAGCGGTCGTCGTGGAAGAGAGCCTTCGGTATGCGGCAGATGTAGTGCAGTGAGTTGTAGCCGAAGCTGCTCATCTCGTGCATCTTGCGCTTGTCGATGGAGCACTCCCAGTCTATGTCGAAGAGCTTCTCCATATAGGATGCCACACGGTCTACGTCGTTGCTGAAGAAGGTGATGACGCGCACACCGAGGATGTCGGTGATATCGTCGAGCGTCGTATACTTGTAGCCTTTCCGCTCCAGTTTGCCTATGAGGCTGTCTCTCTGCTTGATGCGTGCCTCCACGGCAGTAATCTCCATGCGGTTGTCGGAGAGTACTTTCTTGATTTCGGCGAGAGCGATGTCACGCATCTGCACGAGTATGTCTTGCCTTTCGTCGTATTCATCTACGATCATCTGGCATTTCATGTCGAGGGTATCGTATGCGTCAGCCATATTCGTTTATTTTTTGTTTCATTTAAAGTTCTTGCGCAGCGTAAGGATGTTGTAGCCGTCTATGCGCTCGTAGTTGACAGAGTCCATGATCTGTCTGACGAGGAAGATGCCGAGTCCGCCGATAGGCCTGTCGTCCAGGTCAGCATTGGTGTCTGGCTCTGCTGCAGAGGTGGGGTCGAAGGGCTCTCCGCCGTCGGTGATGATAAACTTCATGCGGATGTCGTTGACATACGCTTCGAGCTTAATCTTGCCGATATGATCCTTGGGATAGGCGTAGTTCATTACGTTGACGATGGCTTCCTCGATGGCAAGGTTCAGACTGCTGGTAGTAGCCTCGTCAAGGTTGGCTTCCGCCGCCACGCTGGTCATGAACTCGTTGATCTTGGGCGTCTCTGCTACGTCGTTGTGCAGCGTGAGCTTGCTGTAGTACTTGCTCTCCTGTTGCTGGCGCATGTACTTGATGGCTACCATGGTGAGGTCGTCACTCTGTTCGGCATTCTTCACATGGTTGCGTACGGCTTCTTGCATCTCCTCCACCATACTCTTGGAGTCGGAGTTGACGCTCTCCTTCAACTGCTTCAGCATGCGGTCTTCGTCGAACAGCTCCTTCTCGACATTCTCTGCCTCGGTGAGACCGTCGGTGTAGAGGAAGATGCTGGTGCCCGGGGTGACGATGACCTCCTGTCCCTCAAACTTGATGTCGGGGACAATGGCGATGGGGAGGTTGGGCTTCACATCCATCATGGTGACCGTACCCTTGTTGCTGTCTACGAGGACAGGAGCGTTGTGGCCTGCGTTGCAGAACCTCAGTCTGCCGGTAGGCAAGTCGAGGACACCCACGAAGAGGGTGACGAACATATTGGACTCGTTCATGTCGGACATCGAACTGTTGATGGAGGTGACGATGCGCTCGGGATGGCTCTCCTGTGCCGCCACAATTCTGACAAGGCTTCTCGTCACTGCCATGACGAGGGAGGCAGGTACGCCCTTGCCCGACACGTCTCCTATGCAGAAGAAGAGTTTCTCGTCGCGCAGGAAGAAGTCGTAGAGGTCGCCGCCCACTGCCTTCGCTGGTTTCAGGATGCCGTAGATGTCTATGTCGTCACGCTCGGGGTAGGGAGGATAGATCTTCGGTATCATCGACATCTGTAT
>CAVCDC010000139.1:0-4815 GCA_963600865.1 Firmicutes bacterium CAG:103 | reverse complement strand
TGGAGGAAGTGCTTCATGGCACACCCGTAGAGAAGGAGGCAGACAAAACTCCTGCTATTGAACCGCTCACGCCCTACGAACTTTACATCAAGTTGCTCAACTATAAGTTTGGCGACATCATTGACCTCAATCAGCAACAACTCATAGAGAGTTACTTGCCCAAGCGGTTCAATCCGCTCGATTACCAGATACAGGCCGTGAAACAGTGCTTTGCCATTATGCGTGAACACGGCGGCTTTATGCTTGCCGATGTGGTGGGCTTGGGCAAGACCATTGTTGGTGCTCTTGTCATCAAGCATTTCCTTACGATGCCCGATGACGACGGACGGGAACGCCGGGTGCTTATCGTCACGCCACCTGCCATCAAGTCGGCGTGGGTGGATACATTGGCGCAGTTTGATAAGGACACAGACAACAAGATGACTCCTTTGGTTGATTTCGTTACGACAGGCAGTATAGGCAACCTTGTTGATATGGTGGAAGAAGGTGATGATGAGGAAGACACAGGCGACTTTTCGGAAGACCTCGCATACAAGAACTATGGACTTATCTTGATAGACGAGAGCCATAAGTTCCGTAATAGCCAAACCAATATGTACCAATCGTTGAACACCTTGATTGGCGACATCGGTTCGGCAACAGGATTCTATCCTTACATTGGTCTTCTATCTGCCACTCCACAGAACAACCGCCCCTCTGACCTACAGAACCAAATTTATCTGTTTGAGCGTAACCACATAGATAGCACACTGCGGAAAGCCAACGGTGGAAACATCGAGAGTTTCTTCTCCGACATCAACAAGCGTTACGGTGAACTTATCAGAGCCCCCAAAGATGCAGATGGCAAACCTATCGAGTTGACTGCGGAGCAGAAGCTTCAGCGGCAGAAAGAGTTGAAAAAGCTTTCTGAGGAAATACGCAATAACGTACTGGAGGACATCCTCGTAAGAAGAACGAGAACGGACATCATCAAGTATTATGGCGGCAAACTGACTTTCCCCACTATCAGCGGACCGCATAGTCTGGAATACAAGATGGAGGACGAACTGGCCAAACTCTTTGCCAAGACAATGGACTTGATTGCGCCAAGCATGGATTTCGACTTTAGCAACAGTGATTATCTCTGCTACTATCGTTACCGTGCCATCGAGTTTCTGCTTGACCCCAAGGTAAAAGACCTCTACAAGGGTAAGAATATGGATCCCGATCGCTTCTCGCGTCAGTTGGCGAAAATCATGCAGATAAATCTTGTGAAGCGCATAGAGAGCAGTTTCTCTGCATTCAAGTCTTCATTGGCAAACCTACGGCAGTACACCCAAAACATGATTGATATGTGGGAAGCCGACACCATCTTCATTTGTCCGAACATCGACGTAAATGCGGAACTCGACAAGGAAAAGAAATTTGAAAAGACGGGACATCTACTTACGTTTGCTGAATGTGTGGAAGACATACGCAACAAGATAAAGCGGCTTGACGAAAAGGGCAAGAATGAGAACCAACGCAACCGTGAACTCCATCGTGCCGATTTCAATGACGAATATATCACGTTGCTGAGAAAGGACATGGCATTGATTGACTTCCTCTGCAAGAAATGGAACGCTTACGACTACGACCCAAAATTGGAAGCATTCAAGCGTAGCCTTTCGTCAGAACTGTTCGACCCACAGCGAAACCAAGCCCAGAAGTTGGTCATCTTCAGCGAGGCTATCGACACGGTAGAGACCATCCGGCTTGCCGTGAAGGCCGTGGCGTCCCACCTGAAAGTGCTTGCCATTACTGCCGCCAACCGACATGACATGGAGCAGACCATCCGTGAGAATTTTGATGCCAACTACGACGGCGAATGGAAGAACGACTATCAAGTCATCGTGACTACGGAAGTACTTGCGGAAGGCATCAACCTGCACCGTGCAAACTGCATCCTCAACTATGACACCCCTTGGAACGCAACCCGACTGATGCAACGCATCGGACGAGTGAACCGCATAGGTTCCACCGCACCATTTGTGTATGTATATAATTTCATGCCGTCGGCTCAGGGAAACGCACAGATACAACTGGTGCAGAAAGCATATACCAAGCTGCAGTCGTTCCATACGCTCTTTGGTGAGGATAGCCAGATATTCACGGAAGAGGAGGAGGTGATGCACTATGACCTCAACACGCAAGTGAACGGTGAAGAGTCGCCCATGGAGAAATACATCAACGAGCTGAAGGAGTATAAGTCAGCCAATCCCAGAAGGTTTGCGCAAATCGTCGCACAAGAGGAAGGTTTGGAAGTTGCCATACCCACACAGCAGGATGCCAGCTATTTCCTTGTGCGCAACAAGAATATCTCGGGAATGTTTGTAAAGGTGGACCAAGACCTCAAGACAACCATTCTTTCGGGTGTTGACATGTATAGTGAGTTCCGTACTAATCCAGACGTGCAGACTGTTGCTCTCCCCGACGACTGGGCGCAGCGCAAGGCAAAGGCTGAGTTGGCGGTAAACCAGGCTCTCGCCAAGATGAATGTTCATACCCGAAACTCGGAGAAGGCAACCAAGGCGAAGGAGATTATCCGGCACATGAAGGAGACTTTGCCGCTCTCCAAGCAATCTACGGCAACGCTGGCGGCAGCTTTCCGCTTTGTGAACAATGGCAACATCGACATCATCAACAAAGTCATTGCCCTTGACAAGGAATTGAACAGCGACCAGCTTTCTTTGTTCTCCATGACACAACAGGAGGTTGACGATGTGTTGGAACGGGAGATACAGAAAATAGTGGCAAACATACAACTACGCCATGGCAAGGCGGAAGTGTATATGGCACTTAGTAAGTAAACAACTAAAAAAGAACAACTATGACAGAACTAAAGGAATATTTCCAGCAGAGATACCAGGGGCGACAGTCGTTCCTCGACCATGTGATATTTCCCATCTTCGGAGAAGACCATTTTGATGATGGCTACGACCAGGATGTTTTGGAAAGCTATCCCGAGTTGGGAAATGTGGCATCAGCCACAGGCATCGCCTCTGTGCTCAACGTAGGCACAATAGACGTAGACTTCAACCCTATCAGCATCTTCGATATTACTGTGTCGAGCCATACGCTCCTCACTCGCAACCGTGTGGGCATACAGCAGATTATCAGGCGCATCATGTCCACTTACTCCAGTGCGTTCATGATATTCCACTACCAGGACAACGAGTGCTGGGACTGGCGTTTCACGTTCTGTAGCAAGGAGAAGAACAATGAGGTGACCGACAACAAGCGATACACTTTCATGCTCGGTCCCAACCAGAGTTGCCGCACCGTGGCCGACAACTTTTCCAAGTTGATGCAGAAGGGCGGCGAGATAGAACTGAAGGACATCAAGGAGGCTTTCGACGTGGAGGCTCTCTCCGATGAGTTCTTCGGCAAATACAAGCAGCACTACGAGCGGTTTGTGGAGTATATCACGGGGAAACGTTTCGTCAAGAAGGGTCAGAAATGGGTGGAAATCAAGACAGGAGAGCCTCATCCGCAGATGTATGCCGACTTTGGAAGCAATGACAAACGAGTACGCGACTATGTGAAGAAATTGCTTGGACGCATCGTGTTCCTCCACTTCTTGCAGAAGAAGGGGTGGATGGGTGTGCCCGAGGGAAAGCCCTGGGGCGAAGGTGACCCTCAATTTATGCTTCACCTCTATGAGCAAGCATCTGCCGAGCAGCAGGCTGACTTCCTCGACTCCGTGCTCGAACCTCTGTTCTCCGGTGGTCTCGATACAGACCGCTCGGAAGAAGACGACCTCTTCGACACTCATGTGAATATGGAGTGTGGGAGCTGCATAAAAGTGCCTTACCTCAATGGCGGACTGTTCGAGCGTGATGCTCTCGATGAGATAACGACGCAGTTTCCTGCCGAGTTCTTCCATGACTTGCTCGACTTCCTTTATCAGTACAACTTCACCATCGACGAGAACGACCCAGACGATGCACAAGTTGGTGTTGACCCCGAGATGCTGGGACGAATCTTCGAGAACTTGCTGGAAGACAACAAGGACAAGGGTGCATATTACACACCAAAGGAGATTGTGCGCTATATGTGCCGTCAGTCGCTCACGGCTTACCTCAACACTGGTGTAAGCGACAAGGGGCAACAAAAGGCTATCGAGGATTTTGTGCATACCTATGACGTGGCAGTGCTTGGCGGTGCCAACTCGTCTCTTGCCCAAACCATTGACGAGCAGTTGAAGAACGTGAAGATATGCGACCCTGCCATTGGCTCGGGTGCATTCCCCATGGGCTTGCTCAAGGAACTTTTTCTTTGTCGTGGTGCCATTGAGAACTTTGACAATGCGGCAGAGATAAAGCGTCATATTATACAGCAGAACATCTATGGTGTAGATATAGAGCGTGGTGCAATCGACATTGCCCGACTTCGTTTTTGGCTCTCGCTCGTGGTAGATGAGGAGACTCCGCACACCTTGCCCAACCTTGACTTCAAGATTATGCAGGGCAACTCGTTATTGGAACAATACCAAGGTGTGGATCTCAGCGACCTCGACTACAAACGTAAGAAGAAAGAGAAGGTTGTTATGTTTGACCTCTTTGACTCTGAGGCCGACTACTATCGCAAGATACTTTCTATCAACAAAGGGTATTATTTCTCATGTGATGACCACAACAAGAAAATAGAGTTGCGCAAGAACATCACGGATGCAGTGAAGAAGCAGCTCAAATCTCTCAGCTACGACATCGACTGGACGGGCATTGACCTCATGGGCAATGACCAGTTCTTCCTGTGGCACACATGGTTCGACGATGTATTCAATCGTCCCTCAGG
>CAVCDC010000138.1:0-4835 GCA_963600865.1 Firmicutes bacterium CAG:103 | reverse complement strand
GCTGATGGCAAGCGCATTTATGCTCCTCAGAAGGGTGTCAATGTCGTTCGCATGAGCGACGGTACTACTCGCAAGGTTGTGGTTAAGTAATTCATCTGACGGAGAAAGTATATGAGAAGACTTGCTTCCTATACTGTCACTCTGGTCATAGTTCTTGTCTTCTCGCTGTTCTCTTCTTGTCAAGGGAATCGGGGAGACAAGAACTCCAGTGTAGAGGGCGACACCATCGCCCTGAAGTATGCACAGCTGCTTACCATGGTGGACTATGGTGACTATACCGAGGTGACCGTGGCTAATCCCTGGAAGGCTGGGACGGAACTGCACCGCTACCAACTCGTGCCTAAGGGAAAGAAGGGTGACGAGACGGCTCGTGTGCTGTCCTCTATGAGAGATGCGGGCGGACGCCATTCCGACATTGTGCGCACACCGATAGTGGGTAGTGTCGTGTTTACAGCTCCTCATTGTCAGTTGTTCTATGACCTCCATGCCCAGAAGACAATCACGGGGGTGTGCGACCTGCAGTATATCAATATCCCGAATCTGCGTAACAGAAAAGATATCGTGGACTGTGGATCGGGCATGCAACCCGATATTGAACGTATCATCGAACTGCATCCCAAGGCTTTGTTTATCTCTCCCTTCGAGAATAGCGGAGGCTATGGCAAACTCGACAAGTTGGGCATCCCCATCATAGAGACTGCCGACTACATGGAGCGCTCTCCCTTGGGACGTGCAGAGTGGATGAAGTTTTATGCCTTGCTTCTTGGAAAGAATGTTGAGGCTGATTCGCTCTTCGGTGCTGTGGAGAAGAATTACAAGTCTTTGCAGAACAAGGCTGCTGCCATGCCTTTGGGTAGGAGTGTGCTTACAGAGCGCAAGACGCAGGGGGTGTGGTATGTGCCAGGTGGCAACAGTACCATCGGCATTCTGTTGCGCGATGCCCATGCCCGTTATCCTTGGGCGAGTGATACGCACAGTGGCAGTTTGGCATTGAGTCCAGAACAGGTGATAGAGAAGGGGGACAGCATTGACGTATGGGCTTTCAAACGCTATGGCGGTAAACAGATGACATCTGCCGACCTGTTGGCTGAATATCCTGGTTATGCGCAACTAAAGGCTTTCAGACAAGGTGCCGTCTATCAGTGTGACAGCAGTAATACTCCTTTCTTTGAACTGACGGGCTTTCATCCCGACCTGCTGTTGCGAGAGTTTATCATCCTTGCCCATCCGCATGAGACAACAGCATGGGGAAACTTACGTTTCTTTGTAAAATGAAAAAAGTGGCCAAATAATGCATTTGGTCACTTATTTTTTACGATTACCGTTACGGAACACGCTGTCTTGTAACCTCCGTAACGGCAGGAATTGCTATAGTATTCGGGTATGCGGAGCATGTATACCCGGTTTTGCTTTGCGCCAGATATGCCGAGGGTCATGATGAGAGCAGCCCCCTCCTTGTGCTCGCTGAAGGAGCCTTGCGACGACTCGTTGCGGAAGGCTTCCACGATGGGCTTCACATTGGCATATTCCATTTCCAACATTTTGACAACCTTGACGATGGCGCGGGTCTTGGGGTTGCGCTCCACTGCCGAGGTGTATTTGCTTGACGATACGGCAGAGAAGGTGTTTACCAGATTGTCTATCTGGTTTTGGGCTTTCGTGCTGAGTGTCGCTGTCAGCAGTGCCAGTAACAATAGTATTCTCTTCATTGTCTTGCTTTTCTTAGGGATGGTTTATTTGAGCATTTCTTCTATCTGTGCCCGCTCCTCAGGAGAGGTGTGGCTGAGGATGTCCTCTTCGACTGCGTCGATGGCTGCGTCCTGTTTCTCCATGTTCATTTCGATGGTTTCGGCTTGTCCGAGGGCATGCTCTATGTCGGTCTTGATGAGCGAGAGGTCGTCTATGCGCTTGCCGTTCTGTATGACATAGCTACCTTCGTAGGTGGCTGCCCACTGCTCTTGTTCGTGATGCTGTATCATATAACTGACGGACAGGTAGAGTAGGAGCGAGGCGGCTATGCCCGAGAGGGTGACGAGCAGCCTTCGCCTGGTGTGGTGCTCTGGTTGCGTGACGGGAACAGGCTCGAACGACATACAGCCGAGGTCTGAGATGAGTGGGCGATATTGCTCCAGGTCGGCTGGCAGGTGGGGATGGCTCATGTAAAAAGCGTATAGTTTGCGCTCTTCCTCTACGGATGTCTCGCCGTCGAAGAATCGTTCAACTGTTTGTCTGATAAGGTTATGTGTAGTCATAAGTCTGTCTGCTTTGTTTATTCGCCTATATGTTGTAGATACCATTTCTTCATTGCCTGTCGTGCGCGGCAGAGTGTTTGCCTGATTGCCGCTTCGCTGTCGCCTGTCAGCTCTGCCATGTCTGCGGTGCTCATCCCCTCGGTGTGGCGTAGCCTTACCACGAGTTGTTGCTTGGGTGTCAGTTGTTCGATGGCTTGTTGCAGTCGCCGGGCTGTCTCGCCGTCAGGAGGCGAGGCGGCTGGTATGTTCTCTCCGATGGCTTTTCCTCTTCCCTCACTGTCTATCTCCACGATGGGTGTCTTGGGCTGGCGGCGTATGCGGTCTATAGAGAGGTTGCGTGTAAGCACTTTCGCTATCGGAGTTATGGGGCTATGCAGCTCGTCTACCATGCGCCAGAGCCTTGCGAGGACATCCTGCACGGTGTCCTCGGCATCTTCCTGGCTGTGCAGGTAGTGTAACGCCACCGCCGTGAGCGGTGTGCGTAGGTCTGCTGCCTCTTGTTCAAACTCTTCTGCTGTCATGTGCTTCTTGGGTCTTCTCTCTATTGTTGTCTGCGGTTGCCCGTATGGAGGGTGTGGGACACGTATCCCTTGCGTTCCTTACAGGTTATTCAGTCCGGAGGCGTCTACCTTCGTGACACCGTCGTTTTCAAACTTTGTCTCGTCTGCCGTTCCCTTGACGGTGATTTTGGCAACGCCCTCAGAGCTGACGTGCAGTTTCTTGCAGTCTACGTCCAGGTCGAGCTTGCTGCTGCCGTCTCCGTGTATGATGGCGTTCTTGCCTACGAAGTGTACAGTGCATTTCCCTGCCCCGTCTATGTCGAAGGTCAGATCTTCTGCCTGTATGTCGAGTTGGTCCTTGGTGGCTCCGTCGCAGTCTTCGCTATAGCTCTTTGCCTTGACAGTACTGATAATATTGCTGCTGCCGTTGTTCTTGACGTTCACGCTCCCTGTGGCTGTGATGTTTACGGTGACGGTAGTGGAACCGTTGTTCTGGATGCTCAGGTTGCCACACCTTACCGCGCCTTCCTTGTAACTGAAAGATCCATTGTTTTGTATCTTTACATCCTCCTTGTTAGCGATGTTACCTGACAGGGTGAACGCTCCGTTGTTGGTGATGCCTATGGCGGTGCCTGTCCATGTCTTGGCATGCAGGGTCATGGCTCCGTTGTTCTGCACTCGACTGAGTGAGGGGATGGTGACATAGAGTTTCAGGCGGCCGTTGATGTTGCTCATGTGCTTCTTGGTTCTGACAGTCAGCACTCCGTCTTCCACGCTGAAGGTGAGTTTCTCCATCAGTGCTTTGGGGGCTTCGGCTGTTACTTTCTGTTTTGCTCCTTGGGTGTAGATGAGTTCCACAGAGGTGTTGTTGCTCACGGCATGGAAGGACGAAAGGGTTAGGCTCTTACTGATGGTTTCGCCTGTGACATTGGGGGTGTCTGTGATGCTGACACCGTCTGTTGTCACTTGGACCGTTGCTTCTTCTCCTGGCTGGTTCTTGCTGGTGCAAGACAGGCAGGCTATACTCAGTATACCTATGATGACAGCTCTTGTCCCTATGACTGTCCTCTCTCTTCTGTTGTTTGCTTTTTTCATTGTCATGTTTCTTTAGTGTGTTCTTGTTTCCTGCTTCCTTCTTTTTCGAGGATGCTTCTGTCTATATATACGCAAGCGTACGGCGTTTTGTGACATGAGATACAAGAAATTTTTCGGTAAAGGTATAAAAAACTTGTAGAAAGCGAAAGAAAATGCGGGGAAAAGTGGATTGGAAGCAAAAATATCCTTACCTTTGCATTTGCTTGGGTGCGCATTACTGCCCTTGCCGATTGTAAATGATTCTTTAGATAAAACACAAAGAAACGATGAAATACTTACTGATTTCCGACATTCACGGCTGCTTGCCAGCCTTGGTGAAGGCTCTTGACTTCTACGAGCATGAAAAGTGTGACATGATTTGCATCATGGGTGACATCATCAACTATGGGCCGCGCAACCGCATTCCTGAGGGCATTGACCCTAAGGGTATCGTGGAGCGCCTCAATGCCTTGTCCGACAAAATCGTTGCCGTGCGTGGCAACTGCGATGCCGAGGTGGACCAGATGTTGCTCGACTTCCCCATCATGGAGACTTATGCCTTGTTGGTCGATGGTGGCAAACGCTATCTGCTTACTCATGGACATATATATAATAAGGAGAATCTGCCGAAAGGTCCATACGATGCCATCATCCACGGACATTCCCATCTGTGGGAACTCTCGCACACTGAAAAGGGCATAGCTGTTTGCAACACAGGAAGCGTCACGTTCCCCAAGGGTGGAAACGTACCGACTTTTGCCACGCTCGAAGATGGTAAGTTCAAGATGTACAGTCTCGACACATTGGAGGTCTTGGCGGAAATGAATGTGTAAAGGCTTCCCTCATCACGTCTGAATGGGCACTGAGACAACTCGTTGCCCACTTTTTTGTTGTTCCATGAATGCTTTCAAATGTTTTGCGGTAAAAGCACTGCAATATTTCTTGATATTTGCGGTGTTTTTACCGCAAATTTTGTATATTTGCAGCCGAAAACGGATTATTAGGCAAG
>CAVCDC010000137.1:0-4901 GCA_963600865.1 Firmicutes bacterium CAG:103 | reverse complement strand
TTCATGCCACTTAAAGCCAACGACTGCCACAACCACTTGAAACTCAAAATAAAAGCATCATTCTGCTATTTTCTGCTTTTTTAGGCGTTATTTTCTTGAAAAAACTTGTTATGTGCGCGTGTTTGTAGAGGGGGATCAATACAAGAGCCCGAAGCTCCACAATGGCAAGATGTCTCCGTTGGCGTATTCTATGTCGTCCCTTACAATGTAGGCATCTGGGACATCCTTCACCTGTTTGTGCTTTTTCTTGGCTCCACCTATCTCGAAGGTGTATTTGCCGATGGTGAAGTCGGAGACCTTGGAAGAAGTGACATCCAGGTTGAGGCAAGTCTGATTGTAGAAGAAAGTCTCCCGCACATTGCCGATGTTGGCATTGTCGCCGGAAAGGGCGTAGATGATGTTGGGGTTGTCCAAATACACTTTTTCAGTCTTTCCCAAGCCTCTCATTCCGCCAGTCTCATCACGCAACTGACCTATCATGCCCGCTTTCTCCATATAGAGCAAGTAGATAGGAATGTCATTGCGGCTCACCTTGATCTCGTTCGCCAGGCCCGTGGCTTCTGGCTTATACGGCACATTGCCGGCTATGATCGTCAGCATGCGGCGGAGTTTCTTGCCTGTGGCTGGCGACATGTTGGCATACTGGGGGATGTCCACCTCCATCGTGAGGCGCACCACCTGCTGGAGTCGCTGCTGGAAATAGCCTTCCTTGGAAAAAGGATAATATCCCTCACGAAGATACTGCATAAAGTAAGGAATTGGGTGTTGCAAACCCTCTATCTCCACCTTGCCCGCAAGAATTTCCTCTAATGTTCTCACGGGAGTATGGATGCCATGAAACATCTCCAAATATTCCCTGAAGGAGAGGCCCTGCATGTCAAACAACAAGACCCTGCGACTCAAGTCTGCCTCCCCGTCCAAAATGTCGAGGATAGACGAACCGGTGAAGAAGGTATGGAGTTCGGGATGGGTATCATAGATTTGCTTCAGTTCCCTCGACCATCCGTCGTATTTATGCACCTCGTCAATAAATAGCCATTTACCCCCTTCACGCACAAACTGGTCCGCAGTGTCGGTCAGCGAGTGAGTGGTGAAATAGCTATGGTCTGCCGACACATAGAGGCTTTTGGCCAACGTTTCCTCGTCCATTTCCTTGATGTGCTGCAATACTAACGTCGACTTACCTACGCCCCTTGGCCCCATGAATCCCACAAGCCTTGCTTCCCATGGCAACTTGTCAAACATATAGCGTTTGAAGTCAAGAGACACGAGCGACAACTGCTCCTTCATATAACTAACAAGTGATACATCCATCGTCTTTTTCCTGTTTAATGCACCTTGCAAGGTGCAAGTTTATGCTGAATTTGCACCTTCCAAGGTGCATATTTGCACAGAATGTGCACTTTTCAAGGTGCAAATATACGCTTTTCGGATGGTTTTTATATAGGAACAAGCCGTTTTTTAAGAATGTTTATCTCTTGAGTGTGGTCTGGGCGAGTTGATAGATGCGACGCATTATAGTTGGTCGTTCACGGCATCCACCACCTCGCCGTCGAAGAGGTTGATGATGCGGTTGGCATAGGTGGCATCATGCTTGGAGTGAGTCACCATCACGATGGTGGTGCCCTCCTCGTTCAGTTCGCTGAGCAACTGCATCACCTCCATGCCGTTCTTGGAGTCGAGGTTGCCCGTAGGCTCGTCGGCTAAGATAATGCTGGGCTTGCCTACTACGGCGCGGGCTATTGCCACTCGCTGTTGCTGACCGCCCGAGAGTTGGTGGGGATAATGCTTGGCGCGGTGGCTCAGCTTCACCTTTCTCAGGATGTCGAGCACCCGCTGCTTGCGCTCCTCCTTCTTCACGCCGAGATACTTCAACTGCAAATCGACATTCTCCTCCACGGTGAGTTCGTCGATGAGGTTGAAACTCTGGAAGACGAAGCCGATGCGCCCCTTGCGATAGGCGGTGCGGTCACGCTCCTTGAGATGGCCCACCTCCACGTCGCCCAACCAATATTTGCCCTCCGTAGGACTGTCGAGCAAACCGAGGATGTTCAACAGTGTTGACTTGCCACAGCCCGAAGGCCCCATGATGGCGATGAACTCGCCGTCCTTCACTTCGATGTTAACGCCGTTGAGGGCGATGGTCTCCACTTCGTCTGTGCGGAATATTCTTGTAAGATTCTCTGTTCGTATCATGATTCTCTATGTTAAATTACTATGTATAAGTTACTGAAGGGATAGTTGTTGCAGCATTATTCTGTCTTGATGCTGTCTATCGGGTTTGCTAATGCCGTCTTCAGGGTGCAGCCGATGACAGCGACGAAAGCCACGAGTAGGGTGAAGGCAGCGCCCACCACCAAGAGCCACCACGGGAAGTCGATGCGATAAACGAAGCCTGTCAGGTAATACTGCATCAGTTTGACGCAGATAGGAATGGCGATGATGATAGCCACTATCGAACTGACGAGGAATCTCCTTGCCAACTGCCATGCGGCATCCCCGGTGCTTGCACCCATCACCTTTCTCAAAGCAATCTGCCGCTTCTGCTGGTTGCTGTAATACACCGACATACCGAAGAGACCGAGGGCGGAGATGAGGATGGAAATGCCCATGAAGGTAATGATGAGCACCATCATATTGTACTGCTCCTTCATATTGTTTGCTAAGGTATCATCCAGATATTCCACCTCCATTTCCGCAGGGATACCTATCAATTCCTTTGCCACCTGCTTGCACGTGTTTCGGATGGCTTGCATCGCCTGGGCATGGTCGCCGACCGTTTTGACAAGGACGGTATTTCCTCCATTTTGCGGAGTAGTCACGGTGATGGCATTATGCGATTTGTTGTTGTTCTCGGTCAGAGCATCCCCACTGTGGTAATCGGCAATGACACCACACACTTCATACTCGTGTCCCTTCCACTCTGGCAACTTAAACAAACTGACATCCCGCGCTCCAAACCATGGTTTCTTGGCGGAAATGCCAAATGCCCGTTTGGTCTCCTCGGTAACCCAAATCTTTCCTTTCGTTGGTTCACTATACTTCTCTAATATTTTTATCCCCAACATCTTCATGGCTGTGGAATCCATTGCGCACGTCCTGAGCATAGAAACAGGTTCCCCTTTGTCATTATGCACACCATTCCCCCAACTGGTGATAGGATTATTTTGACCACATGTAGCCTCGCTCACCTCCGGGAGACTTTTCAGTCTGTTGACAAGAATGCCCATCTGTTCAGAAGAACCGTCCAGTGAAGCATATATGGAAAGGATGTCTTTTGTCTGATAACCCAAAGGAAGGTTGGCAAGATGGTTCATCTGGCACATCATCGTCGTTGCCATCACGACCAATGTGACGCTGATGATGTTCTGGGCTATGATGAACACTTGGCTGAACCACATCTTGCTGCGCAAACGAATGGTGCCTTTGACAACATCTATCGGATTGAAACGTGAGACCACGACGGCAGGCAACAGTCCTGCCAAAATAGCTATGACCACGTATGCCAAAGGCAAGAACCACAGGAGGTCGACGGCGTGGAAAAGAGTAATCTTTACATCCAGCACCTTACTGAACAACGGTACGAATGCCCATGCGAGGAACGCCCCAAGGACAAAACAAGCTATGGTGAAAAGAGCCGACTCCTTCAGATAGCGCATCATCACTCCAAAGACCGACTCACCCAAGAGCCTTCGTGTTGCCATCTCCTTGGCGCGGTTGCCTATCTGTGCCACAGTCAGGTTGATGTAGTTGAAGATGGCAGAGAACAACAGGACCAATGCCACAATCAACAGGATGTTGACTAACGTGCGGTTGCCATGCCTGAAGATATCGCTGCTGCCGGTGAAATGTATCTTGTCCCATCTCACCAACTGGCTGCCCCACATGAAGTTGACACCGTCGTTTTCCCGTTGCCATTTATCCCAATACCCCATGTATTTCTTCAGCAATGTCTCCCTTACCTTGTCAGGGTTGGCATCTTTCGCCAAACGGGCTATCGTATAAGTGCTGCCAAACTGGTCCATGGGAGCTACATTCTTCTCCAAGAGTTTCATGGAAACGAACACATCATACTGGGTAAGGACATCCTCTGTGTCAAAATCATCCATGATGCCCACGATCTTCAACTTCAAGGTGTCGCAAAGGACAGTTTTCCCGATGGGGTCATCTTTACCAAACACCTTTTTGGCAAACGATTCAGATACGATAGCCTGACTCGGGTCTGTCAGTAAATGCTCCGCAGGACAACCATGACATTTATAACCGAGCAACTGCGAGAAATTGGGGTCGATGGCTAAATATTTTGCCTCAAAGTATCTGCCGTCCACAACGGCACCCTTTTCGCAATAGTAATCGCCAAACCTTGTCCACTCCTTGATCTCGGGGATGGAAGGGAAGAACTCCTTGGCAGTGCCGGTAGTCATGCCAAGATAATCGCCCATGCCAACGGCATAAAGCTCCTTGGAGAGTTTCTGGTTTGTTCCCACCCGATACTCCATACTGGCGTACGATACTAATATTATCACAAAAGCCAAGGCTATCGAGAGCCCGAAGGCTTCGATAGCCGTATACAGCTTGTTGCGAGAGAGAAATTTAAAATAACTTTTCATGCGTTCTTTGTTTTTTGCAAAAGTACGGAGTTTGTCGCTTTCCGCCAAGAAAATGGAAAGGGCGAGAGGTGGATTGTATGAAATTCATACACTCTTCTGTGTGAAAATCATACATCACAGTCCGTTCCCCCTTGCCATTTCAAGGAAAATGCGTACTTTTGCAAACAGATAGAACAACATATAATAATATATAATAAGGTGAAGCGTCCTGTATGAAGTATGGAACCATTCTTGTCATCGACGACAATCCGTCGATACTCACGGCACTGAAGATTTGCCTCGGAGAAACCT
>CAVCDC010000136.1:0-4925 GCA_963600865.1 Firmicutes bacterium CAG:103 | reverse complement strand
CGTATTACCACGATACGTTTCCCATATTCCCGATTCATTGTCGATGCCGAGCGTCTATGGAATGACCCGATGGAGAACATTGGTCAAGGTATTGTCTATAAAGAGTTCGATTCATATCGGAGAACAGTACCCTTGGAGTCTGAACAGAATTTGTTACAGTTATGGCAATGGCATCAACGTCGTTTGACCAATGCATTAAAAGAGAACGCCTTACTTCTCGACTGCCATTCGTTTCCAGAAGAGTTAAGCGACGTGGATATCTGTATCGGTTATAACGAGGACTGGTCAAAACCATCAAAAGAGAC
The DNA here is from genome assembly GCA_963600865.1 of Firmicutes bacterium CAG:103. Lineage (GTDB taxonomy): Bacteria > Bacteroidota > Bacteroidia > Bacteroidales > Bacteroidaceae > Prevotella. Next base: position 4,620 of record CAVCDC010000136.1, on the reverse strand, counting down.
GATAGAAATGGCCGTCAATCACTTTATGGACAAGGGATACAAAGTCGGCGTCAACTATCCGTATAGCAACTCCGAAACTCCCGACTGCAACTTTCACTATCACTCATTGATGTTGGAAGTCAACAAGAAAACGTACTTGAAGTCTGGCACAATACATCTTCAAGACGATGGACTGAGAAATGTTATTGCGGATTTTCAAGAGAAGCTTCTTGCATGACATTTGAATGGAGATTTCAACTATGAACATGATGAATGAAGCACTAATAGACAAATAGAAAGGGAAGGATAGTGAGACCATGTAAAAAAGTACGACGAAAAAGAGCGTGGAAATGTTTGTTATTTCAGAATATTACTGTAAATTTGCATCAGAAACATGTGTTCTGAGGCAGGATGGAGTCTGATATTGCCTATATTAGATGGATCTTTTTGTCTTGGGTAATGCAGAGAAAACAGTTATCATACGTTTATGAGAGATTTCAAAGATATTAAAATAGCAGTGGCAGGAACGGGGTACGTCGGACTCAGCATTGCCACGCTACTTGCCCAGCATCATCATGTGAGTGCTGTGGATGTCATTCCTGAGAAAGTGGAGAAGCTCAACCGAAAGGTTTCACCTATCCAAGACGAATATATTGAGAAATATTTGGCTGAGAAGCCGCTCGACCTTGTCGCCACCCTCGATGGCAAGGCAGCCTATGCAGATGCCGACTTTGTAGTCATAGCGGCTCCGACCAACTATGACCCGGTGAAGAACTATTTTGACACCTCTCATGTGGAGGAAGTCATCGACTTAGTGTTGGAGGTAAACCCCGATGCGGTGATGGTCATCAAGAGTACTATTCCAGTGGGCTATACCCGCAGCCTCTATCAGAAGTATGCCAAGAAAGGGGTAAAGAAGTTCAACTTACTCTTCTCACCAGAGTTCCTTCGAGAGAGCAAGGCACTCTATGACAACCTTTATCCAAGTCGCATCATCGTTGGTTATCCCAAGCCCATCGACCGTCCTGAGTTTGCCGAAGAGAACGAGGCAATCCTGCAGGTGACGGATGTCGAGAAGATGAAGGAGGCAGCCAATACCTTTGCCGACTTACTTCTTGAGGGAGCAATAGGGCATCAAGGCGAGACAAAGCCGTTGGAAGGCCTTTCTACTCAGTCGGCGAACGATGTTTCATCAGCTGTCACCCTCAGTTCTTCCCAAGAAAAGAATATTCCTGTCCTTTTCATGGGGATGAAGGAAGCCGAAGCCGTGAAACTCTTTGCCAACACCTATTTGGCATTGAGAGTAAGCTACTTCAACGAGTTGGACACCTATGCAGAGGTAAAAGGTCTCGATACCAAGGCAATCATCGATGGTGTAGGTCTTGACCCACGCATCGGAACCCATTATAACAACCCGAGTTTCGGTTATGGTGGTTATTGCTTGCCCAAGGATACCAAACAGCTTTTGGCAAACTATGCCGATGTGCCAGAAAATCTCATAGAGGCGATAGTAGAGAGCAACCGCACTCGCAAGGACTATATTGCTGATGCGGTTCTCCAGAAGGCAGGTTATTACAGTTATGCCGATGACAATACTTTTGACACGAGCAAGGAACATACTTGCGTGATAGGAGTCTATCGCCTGACTATGAAATCAAACTCAGACAACTTCCGACAGAGTGCCATCCAGGGAATCATGAAGCGCATCAAAGCGAAGGGCGCAGAGGTCATTATCTACGAGCCGACACTCGAAGACGGAAGTACTTTCTTTGGCAGTAAGGTGGTAAACGATATGGCAGCCTTCAAGAGTCAGAGTCATGCGATCATAGCCAACCGCTATGAAACCTGTTTGGACGATGTGAAGGAGAAGGTTTACACGCGTGACATCTTCATGAGGGACTAAGGCGTGAAGCTATCCCAAACGGACGCTCAAGAACAGAACAAGCCCTGCGGTCTTCGGTGGTAAAAACCGAAAGCAGCAGGGCTTGTTCTGTGTGGCGTTTGTGAATCTCTATATGAGTCCTAAATTGCGTCCATGATTTTGTCGAGAATCTTGTCGATGGTGGAAGAGTCTTTCAGCTCGTCTAATTTCTTGTTGATTTTCTCTTCCACTTTCTTACTGACCCTGTCCGACACCTTGTCCAACATTTCGTCGGCCTTTTCTTCAAGAGAGTTGGCAGAACTGTTCTGGGCAGAGACGTCGCTGTCAGTATTCTCTTCCTGTTGAGAACTTTCTTTCTCTTCAGGAACATTCTCTTGGTTGTCCTCTATCGCCTTGACCATATCGTCAGCGTTGAGCGTATAGACATTTCCGAGGATGCCAAAACTTACATTATGATCCTGTCCCTCATAGTTGACAGTACCTTTTGAAAAAATGATGTAGTTGTGATACTCGAAGAAATTGTCGAACGCTACATCCATCACGCTGCCAGAAATCATCTTGGCAATGGTACGCATTCCCATGGAGAAAATGTCATTGCCGTCAAAGCTGTCCTGGCTGGTCTTGTCAATCAGTTTGTTTACCTGCTCTTTCACGGCTGTCCGGTGGTCATCTTTGCTCGGATTGGTGAGGGCAAGTATGATGACAAGCACAGCGACGACGGCGAGGAAGATTTTGGGCAAGAGATGCTTGTTCTTCTTTTTCCTTTCTCTTTCCTCATTGCCATGTTCTGCAGAAGAGGATGGGGTAGGAAACGGCGGAACGGGTGGAACTGGAGGAACATTGGAAGAAGTTCCTCTGAAGAGAATAGCCTTAAGCTCATCCATTCGCCATGCTGGTGCCCAGTCTGCCATCCCTTCGTGCCATACTAATGTCTCTTGTGTAATATGTTTTGTCGCAAGTTGGTCGAGCGTGAAGGGACCAGCCTGTTGTCCGTTTTCTATGATGAAATATTCCATGATTTTTTATAGAAGTTAAGGAGTTAAGAAGTTAAGGAGTTAAGACATTGGCCTTTGTGGCGTAAGTCTTTCCATCTTTCCATCTTTCCATATTTAGTGCGTCGCCTTCCACCACGCAGTAGTTTCTTTTCCCTTGAGCGCCGCAGGGTGCTTGCTGGGGTCAGAAATGGTAAGTCCTGAGTTGGCAAATACGGGAATATAGACCGTTTCGTTCGCGTTGCTGTCATCCATGGCTTTTTCAGTATATTTGATAGCCGTGACGGTTGTTCCCATTTGGGTTGCGAATTTGTTTTTCAGAACCGTGCTGACATGAAGGCTGTCCACATAGTTGCCAAGGTCATAGAAGATGTTAGGCGTCACCGCATTGAAATATTGAACACCAGCCAACCGTTCGTCTGTGATGGTATATTTCTGGTTGATCTCTTTCATGACGGCAGCCAACTTGTCCATCTGTCTGCAGTCTATTGACGACAGACTGGCATAAGGATATTTCGTGCCGCTGTAATATTCTATATATTTTGAGACCAAGCTCGAATAGTTGGGCGTTGCCGTGTTGAGGTAGTTCCACACCTTGGCGTACGGCATTCCCTGGTCCATGATGGTATAGGATGAAGCGACGAGAAAGTTGGTTGCCTCACGCAGGTCGTAAGCAGTCTCTGCGTTAGCCATGAAGCAGGCATCGAAGAGGATGTATTGCATCTTGATGCCGTTGGCCTTGATGGCATCAGCGAGGGTGGTGATGTCAAAGGCAAAGTCACGAGTGGTAGTACTTCCGAAGTGTCTGTACTTAGGATGTTCTTCTTGCATGGCAGTTTTCGCCTTGGCTTTTGATGTGGTTGTTGAAGACAACCAGTCGTCAGCCCTGAGCCATCCCATTCCGTGTCCACCGATGATCATGGCATAGTTGAGTGCCTCTGCATTGTCCTTGACCGTCTTGATGACAGAAGCCAGTCCGTCGGTCGTCGTGTAGTCGTGCCCCGTGTAGTTTGCCACAGGGATATGGTCCACGTTGTATGTAGTGGTATTATAGTTCAGTTCAAAGAGCTCACTCTTCTCAGCCGAGCGGCTAAAGAAGACAAACACGCGCGTGTTGTTGAGTCCCTTGTTAGTCTTGATAGCATACTCGATGCTGTCGAGGTTCTGCTGCAGATATGAATACAACCCGGAGCCAGTGTAGGAACCTGTCCAGGGGAACATGACCAGAATGGTTTGTTTGTTGACGGTATTGACGTCAAACGCCTCGCCCCCACATCCTGTCAAAGACAGGAGTAGGGTGAGGGTTCCTATGAAAAAAGCGAATAGTTTCCTGGACATAACGTATAAATGAAAGTTACTTTTTCTTGAGTTCCTCGATGGTAGCCTTGAGGGCTGCGATTTTTTCCACTGAGTCGCTCTCCTTCTTGCGTTCCATTGCCACTACCTTCTCGGGGGCGTGAGCCACGAAGTTCTCGTTGCCGAGCTTCTTGCGCACGCCAGCGAGGAAGCCTTCGAGGTGCTTCAGCTGAGCCTCCGCCTTCTCTATCTCGGCAGCCACGTCGATGAGGTCGCCAAGTGGCACGGCAAACTCGTCGGTGCCCACCATGAAGTTAGAGGCGTCGGCGCTCTTCTCCGAGATGACCTCTATCTTGTCGAGGTTCGCCATCTTGAGGGTCACGTCGTCGTAGGCAGCGAAGTCGTTTTTGCCTACTGCCTGCAGGGTGAGCTGCTCCTTCTGGGCGATGTTCTTCTGGTTGCGCACGGTGC
>CAVCDC010000135.1:0-5037 GCA_963600865.1 Firmicutes bacterium CAG:103 | reverse complement strand
TTTTTGGTAACATGCGTGGTATGCGTGGCTTCTTGTTTGGCAAGGGAGGTCTATGGGACGGTTAAGGATTCCAAAGGACAGGTTGTTCCCTATGCTAATGTGGTGGCATTGACAGAAAAAGATTCTGCGTTTATCTGTGGAGTAGTAACTGATGAGGCTGGACATTATTCACTGAATGCCTCTGGGGACAGTCTATTGCTTAAAGTGTCTTGTATAGGATATAAGGAGACTTATACCACGATAAGGAGTAGTGAACAAAATATTACATTGCAAGAGGAGGCAGTGGCACTGAATGCTGTCGTAGTAAAAGGTAATCTCCCCAAATACAAAACATCATTGGAGGGGATGGTGACGATGGTCTCAGGCTCTGCTTTGAGTAGCTTGGGGTCTGGTGGCGATGTGCTTCGCCATATCCCTGGCGTTTTTGCCAGCAATGAAGGGTATGTGGTATTTGGCAAGGGAACTCCTCTTATCTATATTAATGGTAGAAAAATCTTTAATAAAGAGGAAATAGAAAACCTAAAATCTGAAGATATCAAGTCTGTTGAGGTTTTGACTTCTCCTGGCGCCAAATATGATGCGACAGTCAAGGCCGTTATCAAGATTACCACCAAACGACCTGTCGGAGAAGGATTCAGTATGAATTGGTTGACCCGTTATGACCAGTCATATTTAGAGAATGTTTCTACAAGACTTAACTGGATGTATCGTCATCAGAATCTGGATGTATTTGGAAGCCATTATTATGGGTATGGTAATAGTTGGGTGAAAAGTGACCTGACCCAGAGCCTGAATTCTGACGCCTCTTGGTTTCAGAGTATCTATCAGGATGCACGCTCAAGAGATGCATCCATGAGTAATAGTGTCGGGATGAACTATTTATTGTCAAAAGGGTCTTCTATTGGCTTCCGATATATCAATACTTGGCAAATGATAGATAAGGAATGGAGTACAATTCAGTCTTCTGTAACAAAAAATGGGGCATCGTATGATGAACTGAGCAGCAGCAGTACGGGTAAGGACAAACATGATCCGACCCATCAGGCAAATGTGTATTATGCGGGAAAAATAGGTAAGACTGATTTGAATGTTGATGTGGATTATTATCACAAACAGTCTGATGGCAATAGCGTAAGTCTGGAAAGGAGTGCGAACTATGATTCTCGTCAAGTTACTGCCGACGGAAAGTCCATAAGTAGCATGTTTGCTTCCAAAATAGCCCTTGGCTTTAAGGCGCTTGCTGCACATGTGACGATTGGCGCAGAGTATAGTGCAACCCATCGCAAGGATATTTATAAAAATCCAGAGGGATACGTGTCTTCTTCGGATAGTCACATCGACGAACAGCATGTTTGTCCTTTTGGGGAGTTGGAGTGGCAATTGCCTTTTGGTGCATTGCAGGCAGGACTCAGGTATGAATATGCTTGGTATGATTATCGGGAAAATGGGGAGAAGAAAGCCGAACAGAGCAAGCGTTTCTCTGACTTGTTCCCAAGTTTGTCTTTTATGACTCAAGTCGGGAATGTCCAAATGGCGTTAGCCTACACGGTAAAAACCAGACGACCTGCTTATTCGGAACTGAGTAGCAATGTCTTTTATGGTAACCGCTTTGTGTACCAAGGAGGTAATCCTTATCTGATTCCATCTACAGAGCATAATGTCTCTTTGTCTGCTGCTTACAAGGCGCTTCAGTTAAAGTGGGATTATACAGACAATCGGAACGCTGTCCTTTATTGGGCGGAGACCTATGGAGAGTCTACAACAACTTCTTTATTCTCGTTCAAGAACATCAATAGTCTGAAGACGATGACATTCTTCTTGGTTGCGTCGCCAAAGGTTGGCGTATGGTATCCTACTGCTCAAGCTGGAGTGATAAAGCAATGGCTGAAAATGCCGGGAGATGACGGCGAGTTCACCTTTAATAAACCGATGCTTACAGTGTCTCTTTCCAATATCTTTATGTTAGGGAAAAACTGGCAGGGTGGATTGGACTTGGGATATACTTCCAAGGGAAATTCTGAGAATATTTACATCTCTCGTTCTCAATTCAGTAATAGCGTATATTTCAGCAAGACCATGTTGAAGGGATGTCTTACTCTTTATGCAGGTGCATCTGATATCTTTGGACCTTCAAAGAGTGGCAATGAGATGCAGTTCCCTCGTCTGAAGTCAACACAGGTGCAGTGGAAAAATAGTCGCAATGTGTATTTTGCCATTCGTTATAAGTTTAATTCCGCTAATAGCAAGTATAAGGGCCGCGGGGCTGGCACAAACGAAAAGAGCCGCTTGTAAGCAGTACATAGTCATTTTATGCAAATATCATGCTTTCCGAAAAAATAGACTAAAATCTCTTGCTATATAATTAGTTTTATATTAATTTTGCACCTATAATCAATGAATTAAGGTATGAGATTTAGTAATTTTATAGCTATGATATTGTGCTCTGTTTTCGTATCGATTTCTGAATCGTTGGCGCAAAATCAAGTTGAAGGGAAAGTGGTTGATACAGAAGGTAAACCTCTGAGTTTTGTTAGTGTATGCTTCATGGCAGAAGAAGACAGTTCTTTCCAAACTGGTTGTGTAACTGATAGCCTGGGTGTTTATGGCGTGCAACTGCGTAGCGGTGAATATAAAATCAAATACTCTTGTTTGGGTTATGAGCCCAGTTGGTGTGCTGTCAAGGTGGATAAAAGTGTAAGGATTCACGATGTTGCTTTGAAACCTTCCGAAGTGTCTTTGGATGGAGTAAATGTCGTGGCCAGTCGTTCTCCTTTCAAGTTGCAGGGGCACAGTCTTTGGGTTGATGTCGAAAATGATCCATTGTTGAGTCGCCAAGACAATGTTTACGACTTGTTAGGTAAGGTGCCGGGATGCTTTCGTATAGGACAGACTCTTAATGTGGCAGGGAAAGGTCAGCCGGTGTATTATATGAATGGAAGAAAGGTGAGAGACCAGAGCCTCGTGGACAATCTGCAGGTTGACCAAATCAAGTCAGTAAAAGTTGTGGCTGTTGCTGATGCACGATATGAATCTTCAGGCGCTCCTGTTGTTGATATTATAACAAAAAAGATGGGAGACGGACTGGCTTTCAATATTATTGGCAATTTGGGAAAGGGTAAACATCTGAACCAACATTATGGATTTGCCTCAACCTATAATGTGGGAAACTTAGATTTGTTTTGTGGATATAATTATCGAGATTCTAAATCTCAAACAACAAACCGTTATAATAGGTATGTTGTTGCTGATACGCTTTGGAATAAACTGCAGTCATACGAGAGCCTTGCCCGCCTTCATAAACATAGTTTTCATGCTGGCATGGCTTATCGTCTGACTCGTGATTCCGAGATAGGAATTCAGTATAGTGGTAATTATAACTTTGGAAGAGAAAGTGTTGTCGACTCCACTCGTGTTTCTCCCAGTGTGGGGGAGGGCGCATTACTCTTTTCTGATACGAAATCACGTAGTCGCTCGAACGACCATCATGTAAATCTGTATTATGATGCGAACATGAAGCATCAGTGGCACTTGAGCATGGTTGCTGATTATATCCATAAAGAGTCTATAGGCAATTCTCAAATATTGGAAACGGAAGCTTCTACTGACAACTTAATTTATGATAGTTGGTCAAGATGGAACGTGTTTTCTGCCAATGTGCATGTTCGTCACGATTTAAAAAAATGGGGTAGCTTGAATTTTGGTTATGATTTTAGTCATAGTCAAGGTGTCGATGGAATAGACTATCTTCGTTCACAGCGTAACGGAGAAACAAAAAATAGAGAATTGAAAAACTCAGTGTTCTTCGGATATGAATTATCTTTGGGTGAATTTACGTTTAATGCCAATGCACGTTATGAGAACCTGTTCTCTAAACGAAAAATTGGCGGGCAGGATAATTTTGCAAGAAATACGGAAAATAATGTCTTGCCGTCGCTGAGTATCAGTCATTTCCATGGAATGCTGATGCAGAACTTGGATTATTCGGTCGAAACAACAAGACCCAATTATTTGGAAATAAATAACAATGTTGAGTATAAAAATCGTTATGAACAAACAAAAGGCAATGCAGACATTCGCTCTTCTGTCTCGCATAGCTTGTCATACATGTTGATGTATAAATGGCTCTATTTCAATGCAAGCTATACTTATACTGTGCGGCCTATGATGCCCGTTGTTTATGCGCTGCCAGAACGCTCTTCCGTGACGGTTTCCACATTGAAAAATTATTCCGATCAGCAAGTTGTTGCTTTCACGCTCAGCTTGCGTAAAACTTTTGGCTTATGGAGTACTTCTCTGTCAGGAAATGTTCAAAAGTCATTCTTGAGCTACCAAGGACTTTATGGAGAGGTTTTGAAGGATAAACAACCAGTCGCGTTGTTGTTCTTTGATAATGATTTTAGGCTTCCTCATGACTTTTTGTTCTCATGCTCTTTCCAACAGACATTTAGCGGATATTTAAACTCGTTGTATATAAAACCGAGTTCTGTGTTTAACATGAGCTTGAAAAAGGGCTTTATGAACGATCGGCTGCGTTTGTCGCTTGATGCTTATGATATATTTAATGGAAATATCAATAGGGCATCCAGAAGATGCAATAACGTTAGTATAGATTACGAGACAAAATATGAAACTCGCAAATTAGCTTTGACGTTAACATATCGCTTCCGTAAGAACAAGGAGAAGAAACGTATGTCTTCTGCTCAGACAGAAATGCAGCGCCTGCAGATGAATGAGGAGGAATAGGGCGTTTTGTGTTGGTCAAAAATCATGCTTCATACATGTGTTCAAAGAACACATGTTATAGAGCGTGACTTCTGTACCCTGCCGCGCAGGTGGATGTATGATTCATTTTGGGGGTGGCAACCTGGCAACCTGGCAACCCTTTTCTTAAAATCCCTCGTGCGCGGGCAGGAAAAACAATTTATAAAAATAAAACCTAAATTCCGCAACTTTATAATTTAATATATTTTATAAGTTCCTGAGCAACAAAAAGCTGCTCAGGATTTTGCCATGTCAAAATTTTCACTTACCTTAGTG
>CAVCDC010000134.1:0-5222 GCA_963600865.1 Firmicutes bacterium CAG:103 | reverse complement strand
CCAACGACCCCCTGATTAACAGTCAGGTGCTCTAACCAACTGAGCTATTGAAGCAGTGTTACAGATGATTTCTCATTTGCGGTTGCAAAGGTAAGGACTTTTTTTTGTTCGACCAAATTTTTTGCAAGAAAAAATGAAATTTTCTTCAAAAAAACTTGATTTTCTTCGTTTTCTTGCTCCAAATAGCAGAGAAATGCGTATTTTTGTACACGAAATACATATACATCTGACAATGACAAGAAGAATATTCGGAATGTTGCTCGTCATGCTGCAAGTGGTGGCAGTGTGGGGACAGAATGACAAGGACCACGACTTTAAGGTGGCGAAGAACATGGACATGTTTGCCGCCATCTACAAGAACCTCGACCTGATGTATGTCGACACGCTCGACGCCGACGAGGTGATAGGAGGCGGCATCAAGGCGATGCTCGGAAGCCTCGACCCCTACACGGAGTATTATCCCGAGTCGGAAGTGAAGGAGTTGAAGAAGGTGCTTACGGGCAAGTATGCTGGTGTAGGTGCCGTGGTGCGCTACAACTTCCAGATAGGTAGTACGGTGATCAGCGAACCCTACCAGGGCATGCCTGCCGCTGAGGCGGGACTGAAGAAAGGCGACATCATCCTTTCCATCAACGACTCGTCGATGGTGGGCAAGGAGGTGGGCTACGTCAGCGACCATCTGCGGGGAGACCCCGGCACCACCCTCGTCGTGAAGATCAAACGTCCCAGTACGGGAAAGAAGATGAAGATGAAACTCACGAGGCGCACCATCCAGATGCCTTTCCTCCCTTACTACGGTATGCTCGAAGGAGGGGTGGGGTACATCAACTTCAACCAGTTCACCGACCAGTGTGCCAAGGATGTGCGGCGTGCCTTCATCGACCTGAAGAAGCAGGGAGCCAAGAGCCTCATATTCGACCTTCGCAACAACGGCGGTGGCTCGGTGAGCGAGGCGGTGACGATTCTCAACATGTTCCTGCCCAAAGACAAACTGGTGCTGAAGATGGTAGGCAAACTGCAACGTGCCAACAACGAATACCGCACGAAGGTGGAGCCGGTGGACACCCTCATGCCGATGGTGGTGATGGTGAACGGCAACACGGCAAGTTCGAGCGAGATAACAAGCGGATGTCTCCAGGACTATGACCGCGCTATAATATTAGGTACGCGTACGTACGGGAAAGGACTCGTCCAGGCGACGATGGACCTGCCCTACAACTCGCAGATGAAACTCACCACGAGCAAGTACTACATACCCAGCGGCAGATGTATCCAGGCGCTGAACTACAAGCACTCGAAGGGAGGATATGTGGAGCACGTGCCCGACTCGCTCACCAAGGTGTTCTATACCGCAGGTGGCAGAGAGGTGAGAGACGGTGGCGGCATCAAGCCCGACGTGGAGGTGAAGCCCGACTCGTTGCCCAACATCGCCTTCTACCTCGCAGGAGCCAAGGATAGCAGTGAGGTGATGCTCAACTATGAACTGGACTATATCGCCAAGCATCCCACCATCGCCCCGGCAAGGGAGTTCGCCCTCTCGGATGCCGACTACGACGAGTTCAAGAAGCGTGTCGTGGCTTCGGGGTTCAAGTACGATCGCGAGACGGAGAAGTATCTCAAAGACCTGGAGAAGTTGGCGCGCTTCGAGGGTTACTACGATGATGCCAAACCCGAGTTTGAGGCGCTGAAGAAGAAATTGAGCCACAACGTGGAGAAAGACCTCGACTACAACAAGGCGTATATCAAACAACTCCTCGAAGACGACATCGTGGCGGCTTACTACTACCAGGCGGGTGCCATCGAAAACTCGCTGCGCTACGACAAACAGGTGAAGGAGGCGGTAAGGATTCTCCAGTCGCCAGAAGAATACGACAAACTGTTAAAAGTAAAAAAGTAAAAAGGTAAAAGGGTAAAAAGGTAAAAGGGTAAAAAGGTAAAAGAGTAAAAAGGTAAAAAGTAAGAGGGTAAAAAGGTAAAGGGGCTAACGCCATCCACAAAGGCTATTGTCTTAACTCCTTAACTCCTTAACTCCTTAACTCCATAAACTCCTTAACTCCATTATCTCCATAAACACCATTATCTCCTCTAAAACCTACACAAATGCGCAAATGTGTGCATGTTGCAGCAGAAAAAAGGAAAAAGATTTGGCAGGATGCAAAAATATTCGTAATTTTGCATCGTTCAGAGGAATGAGGGGCTCGCAAAGAGTTCCTCATTTTATTTTAATAAGAAATATATGATAGATAAAAACGTCGTAAAACAGTTAGTTGACGAGTGGCTCCAGGACAAGGAGTATTTCCTGGTAAGCATAGAGGTCAGCCCGGATGACAAGATTGTTGTCGAGATAGACCATGCCGACGGAGTGTGGATAGAAGACTGCGTGGCGCTGAGCCGCTACATAGAGGAAAGACTCAGCCGCGATGACGAGGACTATGAGTTGGAAGTAGGCTCGGCAGGACTCGGACAACCCTTCAAGGTGCCCCAGCAGTACATCAACTTCGTAGGAAAGGAGGTGGAGGTGCTCGACGCCGACGGCAAGAAGGTGAAGGGCGTTCTCAAGTCGGTGGACGGCAACGACTTCGTGGTGGCAGTAGAGGAAAAAGTGACTGTGGAGGGCAAGAAACGCCCCGTCAAGCAGTTGGTAGACCACCAGTATCAGATGGACAAAGTAAAATATACAAAATATCTAATTAGTTTCAAGTAAGCTATGGCAAAGAAAGAGCAAGAACTGACAGCGAGTATGATTGATACATTCCGCGAGTTTAAGGAAACCAAGAATATCGACCGTACTACACTGGTGAGCGTGCTGGAGGAGAGCTTCCGCAACGTGCTTGCCAAGATTTTCGGTAGTGACGAGAACTTCGATGTGATCGTCAACCCGGACAAAGGCGATTTTGAAATCTATCGCAACCGCGTCGTCGTCGCTGACGGTGAGGTGGAGGACGAAAACAAGCAGATACCCCTTACAGAGGCTCGCAAGATAGAGCCCGACTACGAGGTGGGCGAGGACGTGAGCGAGAAGGTGGACTTCAATAAGTTCGGACGCCGTGCCATCCTGAACCTGAGACAGACATTGGCTTCCAAGATACTTGAACTGGAGCACGACTCGCTCTACAATAAATACAAAGACCGCGTGGGTCAGGTCATTACAGCCGAGATCTACCAGGTGTGGAAGCGCGAGGTGTTGCTCGTAGACGACGAGAACAACGAGCTAATCCTGCCTAAGTCTGAGCAGATTCCTGGCGACCAGTACCGTAAGGGCGAGGCTATACGTGCCGTCATCCTGCGTGTGGACAACGAGAACAACAACCCGAAGATTATCCTGAGTCGTACGGCTCCTATCTTCCTGCAGCGCCTGTTGGAGGCTGAGGTGCCCGAGATCAACGATGGTGCTGTAGTGATACGCCGCATCGCACGTATGCCTGGTGAGCGCGCCAAGATCGCCGTCGAGTCGTTCGATGACCGTATAGACCCAGTGGGTGCCTGCGTGGGTGTCAAGGGTAGTCGTGTACACGGCATCGTAAGGGAGTTGTGTGGAGAGAACCTCGACGTTATCAACTACTCTTCTAACATCAAGCTGTTCATACAGCGTGCATTGGCTCCGGCACAGGTCACATCGGTAGACCTCGACGAGGAGCGTAAGAAGGCAGAGGTGTATCTGCAGCCCGAGGAGGTGAGCCTCGCCATCGGACGCGGCGGTATGAACATCAAGTTGGCATCCATGCTGACTGAATACACCATCGACGTGTTCCGTGAAATCAATGAGAGCGAAGCAGAGGACGACATCTATCTGGATGAGTTCGCTGACGAGATAGACCAGTGGGTCATCGACGCCATCAAGGGCATAGGCCTCGATACCGCACGACAGGTGCTGAGAGCTCCGCGCAACATGCTCATAGAGAAGGCAGACCTCGAAGAGGAGACTGTCGACAACGTGCTGAATGTGCTGCGTGCCGAGTTTGAAAAGTAAAAACGTAAATAGAAGAAGGGATTAATAATTAGTATGAGCATCAGATTAAACAAAGCGATACGCGAATTGAATATAGGACTCCAGACGGCAGTGGAGTTCCTGAAAAAAAGGAATGATTTGGGGGAGGTCAAGGAAGAGCTGAGCTTCAAGTTGAACGAAAAGCAGTATCAGGCTCTCACCGACGCCTTCAAACAGGACAAGGAAGTGCGCAGCCAGGCGGAAAAACTCTTCTCCAAGAAACCCAAGGAGAAGAAAACCGAACAGAAACAGCAGCGCACCGAAGAGGTCGTGCAGCCAAAACAACAGCAGCAGTTTAAGCCGCTGGGAAAGATTGACCTGGACAGCCTCGGCAAACAACAGTCTGCTGCTCCCAAAACAGTGGTGGCTCAGAAGAACGAGACTGCTGCCGTCAGTCATGAGCCACAACAGACTACAGTGAAACAGACAGATAACAAGCCTGCTGCGCAGACTGAGCCGAAGAAGGTGGCTCAGACTGTTGCTCCTGCAGTGGAGAAGAAGCAGGAAGTCAAGCCCGAGCAGAAGCCCGAACAGGAGCCGGCTGCCACTGTACAGACTGTCGCCCAGCCCAAGGCTGAACAGCAGGCGAACAATGTGTTCACGCTCAAGAGCGAGAAGAAGTTGACTGCCAACGAACCGAAGGTGCTGGGCAAGATAGACCTCTCTGCTCTCAACCAGAGCACGCGCCCCAAGAAGAAGTCGAAGGAGGAGCGACGCAAAGAGCGTGAGGAGAAACTTGCACAGCAGCATGGTGAGCGCAAGAAGCGCGTACGCATCAACAAGGAGCGTGTGGACATCAATGCTGAGGTGAAGCAGAATGGCGGTGGAAACGGCAACAATAACAACGGCGGTGGAAACGGCAATAACAAGAAGAAAAAGAACAGAAACGGCAACAATAACGGTAATAACGGCAACAACAACCGTGGCAGAGGCAACAACAACCAACGCCAGATTGAGGTGGACGACGAGGCCGTAGCACGCCAGGTAAAGGAGACGCTTGCACGTCTGACGAGCAAGAGCCAGAACAAGAAGGGTGCCAAGTACCGTAAGGAGAAGCGTGAGGCCGTGCAGGAGAAGCTGCAAGACCAGGCTCGCCAGGAACAGAAGGAGAGCAAGATATTGAAGCTCACCGAGTTTGTTACCGTCAGTGAGTTGGCTACGATGATGGATATCTCCGTCACCCAGGTCATCTCTACCTTGATGGGTGTGGGTATCATGGTGTCCATCAACCAGC
>CAVCDC010000133.1:0-5308 GCA_963600865.1 Firmicutes bacterium CAG:103 | reverse complement strand
CGCGTGAGGAAATATTTTGAAAAATGGGTGTCACCCCGTCACCCGTCACCAGGCAGAAGCTTTCCAAACAAGGCTATTCAGGATCATAACTATGGCAGTTACGATAGCTAACTATGCCATTTAGGAAGCGTAACTATGGCAGTTACGAGGGCTAACTATGGCAGTTAGAATCCTGTCTAAGCCTCTTGAAAAAACGCAGCATTACCCCCCCCGAACCGTTAATTATAGTTAACAAACATTCTTTTTGTAGAAAATCATGATATGATGTTAAAAGTTTTTAATACTTTTGCACCATGCATATAAGAAAGATTACAAGTTTAGCCTTATTGAACATTTTGTTTTTAGCTCCTGCCATGGGGCAGAGCTACAGGCTTAAGACCAATGCCTTGTACTGGGCGACGGCGACACCGAACATCGCATTCGAGGCGATGGTGTCGTCCAAATGGTCGTTGGACCTGTCCGTAGGCTATAACCCTTTCACCTTCTCAGACAACCGCAAATGGAAGCATGTCGCCGTGCAACCAGAGGCGAGATACTGGTTCGGTTGTCCGTTCAAGGGTCATTTCTTAGGTGCTCATGTGCTTTACTCCCACTATAATGCCGGGGGCAAGAAACTCCCCTTCGGCATCTTCCCCGAGTTGAAGGACCACCGTTTCCAGGGCGACTTAGGGGCTGTGGGCATCGTCTACGGCTACGACTGGCGGTTGGGCAAGACCAACCGCTGGAGCATAGAGGCCGCCATCGGCTTCGGCTACGGCATCACGAGGTATACGAAGTACCGCTGCTACGGCAAGTGTGCCACAGAACTGAAGAAGGAGACGAAGCACATGTTCATGCCCACCAAGGCGGCACTGTCGTTGGTATACAACCTCGGCAGCACGGAGCGGTTGCAGAACTGCCGGAAGACGGTGGTGGAGAACACGCCCGTCCCAGCCACTCCCGTGGTGGAGGAAGAGAAGTTTGAGCCAGTCCTCTCCTATGTCGCTGACAACAGGGGCAAGGCAGGCGAGCTGCAGCACAGCAACCCCGTGCTGCGACACATCTCGGAATACAAGCCCTACGACCGCACCCAGGTGCTGAGTCGTGACAGTGGCGCACTGTATGTCCACTACCCCCTGTCGAGTGCCGACCTCAGGGAAGACTATAAGAACAACCGTGAGGTGCTCGACAAGATCGTAAGCATCACACGCCAGATATGGGGCGACAGCACCTCGGAGGTGAAGAAGATACAGATAGTAGGGCTCGCCTCCATCGACGGTCCGGAGGCTGCCAACGAGAAGCTCGCCAGCAAGCGAGCCGAGACACTGAAGCAATATCTGCAGCAGCACACCGGGGCAAAGGCAGACAGCCTCTACGACTGCGCCAACGGCGGCGAGGCATGGGCAGAGCTGCGCGCCCTGATAGCGGAGAGCGACGCCGAAGACAAGGACGCGATGCTATCCATCATAGACACAGAGGGCGACGCCGACAAGCGGGAGGCGAAGCTGAAAGCCCTCGACGGCGGAAAGGCATACGCCTACCTGAAGGACAGTCTGCTCCACCGCCAGCGCAACTCGGGCTACCTGCGCATCTACTACGACTATGCGCCCGACAAGATGGCGGAGACCATCAACCTCGGCACCCAACTGCTGCGTGCCGGGCGTTACACCGAAGCCCTTGCCACCCTGCGCAAGGCAAGCAGTGACCCACGGGCACAGAACGCCCTCGCCACCGCCTACTATATGACAGGGCACAAGGACGAAGCCATGAACCGCTACCGCCAGGCGGCAGCGGCAGGCGACAAGGACGCGGCGGAGAACCTAAGACACCTCACCAAGTGAAGCCGTCCCAACAACAAAAGAAAATCATCAAATAAGTAATAGAAACATGAAAAAACTAACTATCTACGGCTGCATGGGAGCGATAGCTCTATG
The DNA here is from genome assembly GCA_963600865.1 of Firmicutes bacterium CAG:103. Classification (GTDB taxonomy): domain Bacteria; phylum Bacteroidota; class Bacteroidia; order Bacteroidales; family Bacteroidaceae; genus Prevotella. The sequence continues at coordinate 3,395 of CAVCDC010000133.1, read as the reverse complement.
CACCATGGCAGGGTTCACCGCCTGCTCCCCCGATGCCACCGACGGAGGCACCCAGACTCAAGACAACGGCGAGAGAAGTGTCGTCAAGACACAGTTTGCAATCAATATCCCATACGCAGGAAACAGCTCCTCTACGAGCAACGCCAAGACGCGTATGAGCGATACTAATACACAGAACAAAGACGAAGGAAACTACAAAAACTTCCGCGGAATTCAGGATCTTGCTCTTCTCTGCTTTGACGGAAAACCCAGTACAACAAATACAGAAAAAGGCTACAGCAGCACTGCCACAAAGGTTATCTACCTGAGCAGTGGCGACAACGCATACTCGAAGGATAAGGCTCGTGCCTTATATCGTGACGTGGAGATACCTACTGGTACAAGCTATTTCATCATGAATGGACGTGCAGCCAAGGCTTCTGGTCAAACAGAATTTGAAGTAGGCAGCATCAAGCCTTCTGACACAGACGGAACAAAGAAAAGCCTATCTGAAATTAACTATAGTCTGAATGCCATTGCGGGACAAGCAAATTTTGCAAATAATGATTCGGCGAAAGCTATTATTACAATGCTGAACAAGGTGGCTAATTCTGAAGCAGAGTATAAAGTAACTGAAGATAGTAAAGAAAAAACATATACAGTAAAGTGGAGCGAGGCATCAAATAAGGAAGTGGTATGGCCGTCAACCATCTCTACTCAGGAGCGCGATTTCTTGGCCAAACGTTACAAACAGTTCACCAGCCTCGAAGCAGGATCACAAGCATCTGTTATATTTACGCTTCAGAACTTGCAGGAAGTGCTTCTTGGCGGAACAACAGAGGGATCAACAATTCCAACAGGAAAGGCTATTCAAAGCGCTATCTACGAAAATTGCAAGCAAGCAATAACTCGTCTCTCTAAGAATACCTTTCCACAGGATCTCAAACTACCCGATGGAGTGGCAAGATTAAAGTGGGTTAATAGTGCCTTCGCATACGAAAGCTCTTCTACTTCTGTAGAAATCGGTAAAGGCAACAATATCGACTACACAAAGGTATGCTACCCAGCTGAAATCTCTTATACCATCAGTACACCTGCCATGGTATCAGAGAGTGATATTTCCAACGTATCCCAGTTACCTGACTATACTAAATGGATTTCAAACGAAACTGGCATTTGGAGCGGTTGGTCACAAGAAGCCGTCAACACCCGTACAAGGTCTGTAGCTCTGAAACTTCCCGTACAGTATGGCGTGGCTTGTCTGAAGACAACCGTAAAATGCAAGACAGCCAAATTAGAGGACAACAGAGCAGAAATAGTGAAAAAGACCGATGAAAAATCTACCGAAGAAAATCAGCAAATCGATGTACCTACCGACGGTTATCCCTTGACAGCTATCCTCGTAGGTGGTCAACCTGCAAAGGTAAACTGGGACTTCTATCCAGCATCAGACGAGAAATTTGCCAATACAGTATATGACCACGACATGAACGGTGAACAAACAACTGGAGAGAAATCCATCGCCGTAAAATATTGGGAAAACAGTTCAGAAACAAGTACACCTAACTACACCCTTCTGCTCGACAACAAAAACACTACTTCAGGTGGGCAACAAAGCTCTGTTTATGTAACATTAGAGTTCAAGAACATAGGCAAGAGCTTCTATGGTGCAGATGGTTTGGTACCAAATGGTGCAAGATTCTATCTCGTAGGTCTTCTGAGTGCAGAAAAGTTCTCAGAACAAATCGACCACGCATTCCTTCAGGACCACACCACCGTTGCCAACTTCACCATCCAGAATCTCCAGAAAGCCTACAACTGCATCCCAGACCTCCGTACAGCTGGTCTGAACGTAGGTCTCGCAGTCAACTTGGAGTGGCAGGAAGGTCTCACCTTCAATGTAGACCTCTAATCCATTCCCTTTGCGGTGAGTTCCTCACCACATAAGGACAAAGATTCAACATGATATTCCAAGAAAGGCAGCCACGGAAGACGGAGGCTGCCTTTCTTCGTTTAGGAAAAGTCCACCGTATAAAGGTAAAAAAGTAAAAAGGATGTTTAAAGGTAAAAAGGATGTTTAAAGGTGAAAAAGTAAAAAGGTAAAAAACGCTGGAGACGTGTGGCGTTGTGCCTATTCAGTTAAAATACGACAAGAAGTTTGGTGGTATGAGGGGAAAAATATATCTTTGCATAAGATTGGCGGCATCTCAGCAATTGAAGCGAGCTTCATTGCGTTCGATTTGCACAATCTTTGCAAAAGAATTCATTTACTTTGAAAAGAACTTCGGCGGCACTCGGCACAACATGCAAGTAAACTTGATGATTCTGCCCTCGTTTGCACGAAATTTAAACGTTTAAAAAGGAGAAATTTATGGAACAAGAAAGAAAATACAACAAGGTAGGCGAGTGGCTGCATTCCGATGCAGAACCTATAATTGATTTGTCAGGTATGTCGGATACAGACAAGGCCTCATTGCTTAAATTGATTATGAAATGAAAGTATATTGTCTAATGAAAACTCCCACAGATTACACAGATTTACACTCTCTTTTTTAACACGAATAATCATAAATTAGCCACGAATTTACATGAATTCTTTTTCATTTTTAACCACGAATCGAACGAATTTTCATAACAGAATGCGATTTCTACTCATAATTATCTAATCATCAGATAATTACATACATTCTCACATTACAAAGTTACACTTTTCGGAACGAACTTTTACCCAAGCACTACACTTTTCGGAACGAACTTTCGGGAAAAAGAGGCAATAACACATGATATCATTCATGCAGAAGGGGAAATAATAGCCTATTCCAAGCATACTTAGTAGAACATTTTTTATGGAATCTTTTGTTGATTTCAAAGAAAAAGTCTATCTTTGCAACATATTTATAGTAATCATAGAAAATATGGGGAAAATTATAGATAAGACCATAACGAAAATCGTTACAGACGAAGGAATATCGCTTTTTCGTCGAGTGACAAAGGTGCTGATGCCCAACGGCAAGTATCGTTACCCTGTAGATTATTTCGACGCAACTCCAGGAGTTGTAAAGATAACAAAAGAGGAAATGACAAAAGTTGCCATACCGGTTTATCAAAAGTTAATCTGATGGAACGATTGATGTCTGATGGTTATCCTTTTATCTTTCAGATGATAGATAGAAGCGATTCAGTCTACGCTCCGACACCTTTGAGGTCAGAACAATACTTTACACCATGTTTCATATCATGTTGGACGTTTTGAGACGAGACGACAAAGCTTCATTCTTTTTTATTGGTGCTGAAGACGAAAAAGATCAAAAGGGAATGGTATCGCGCAGATTCCGTCTCTATCGCCGTTTTGTGCTGTCGACAGTGTCAGAAAACAAATTCGATCATTACAGAAGGAACGACTTATCACTTTACAT
>CAVCDC010000132.1:0-5541 GCA_963600865.1 Firmicutes bacterium CAG:103 | reverse complement strand
ACCCTAGACCCACTGATTAAGAGTCAGTTGCTCTACCAACTGAGCTAAGGGTGCATTCTGAAAGCCTCATTTCTGAATTGCGAGTGCAAAGGTACTGCTTTTATTTTGTTCCACCAAACTTTTTGGACGTTTTTTTTATTTTTTTTTATTGTCTCTTGATGAAGAAATAACCTATGGTGTGCTCTATGTTCTTGTTGCTCACGCATTTAAGAATGTATACTCCGTTTCTCAGTTTTTTAGTGCTGATGCCGTCTTTGGTGTATCGTGTGATGTCTACCGTCTGTTTTTGCAGGTTTTCTATGATGAGATACTTGCAGTCTACCATGGTGGTGAGGGCGGTGGGCAGCTGTATGTATCCGTTTACAGGATGAAGGCGGCGCGACGTCCCTTGCATCTGTTTTTGCACTGTTGCCTCTTCGTTCTCCTGCAAGGGTTTGCTCTCGTTGCCGTAGCCATCCATTGTGGTAACAGCGAAATAGAGTGGTCCCTTCTCGTCTTTCTCCAAAAGTAAGTTTCGCCTGCTGCTTCGTGTAAGGACGAGGTTGCGTGCGTCTTCTGTGTCCACGGGGTAAGTGCGGCTTGCATATACATTATTATATATATCGGGAGTCGCAATCTGTGTCCCGTCTTCGTATGTTGTGTTGTTCGTCCATGTCACAGACAGCATGTCTCCCTTGTCGCTTATGCGGAGTGAGGTGGGGGAGAGTGGCTTCCGCTGACTTGTCCATGTCATAGGTGGCACCAATGCAGGGTAGGGGTTGAATGTCCGGGCAGTGAAGTCGTATATGCCCTGGTGGTTGTCGAGGAGAAATTTGCAGCGGAAGAACGCCTGTCCCTGTCCTGTGTTGCGCAGGTGGTACATTTCTCTTGTCACGTCGTCTAAGGTCCATTTTCCCTCCTTGGGGTCGAGGAAGTAAATACCTAAGCCGCCGGCGATGATCTTGCCATGGCTGTTCTCTTGCCAGTCGATGGCGAAGGGAAAAAACTGGTCGCCCCGGAAATACATCATCGGGAAGAGCTCGTCCATGAGACCGTCTTTCAACCACTCTTGTGCTTCTTGTGCCCCCTTTGTATAGGCGTTCCATCCGTGACTCCAGTAGCGGCTCAGGTCGTCGTATTTGCCGATGGGTGCACAACTCATTTTTATCCACGGCTTGATGGGTTTCACGGCATTGTGTATCTCTCGTACGATGCGAGTGATATTGCTGCGGGCAGCCGCCTGACTTACGCTGCGTTTCCAAGTCTCGGGGTATCTGATATAGTCAAGGTGTATGCCGTCGACATCATAGCGCTCGGCTATCTCCCGGCAGAGGTTGGCAAGATAAGTGGCTGTCTCGGGTTTCTCTGGATTCATATATCCGTCGCCGTCTATCCTCTTCGCCATGGAGCCGTGTCTTTTGCGGAACGTGCTGCAGCCGAGGGCTGTCCATTTGCCCAATGGGAGTGTTACCACCCATGCATGCAGTTCCATTCCTCTTTTGTGACATTCGTCTATGGCAAACTGGAGGGCGTCATAGCCGGGTGACTTCCCTGGAAAGCCAGACAGACATCCGTCCCATGGTTCGTACTGCGACGGATAGATGACGGTGCCCCGGATGCGTGTCTGCAGTAGCACGGTGTTGATGTTGGCCTCTTGCAGTCGGTCGAGGATGCTGCGAAGTTCTTGCTGCTGTCGTAGGATGGAGCGTGACGACTGGGCGTAGGAGTGAGGCCAGTCTATGCCCCCGATGGTAGTGAGCCATACGGCACGCACTTCGTGTTTGGGTATGTCGCCGTTGAATACTGAAATCTGGGCAAAGGCGTGCAAGGCTAAGCCGAAGAAGAGTGATATGAGGGTTATTCTGCGCATATTCTTTACAATTTGGCAACAAAGGTACTTATATTTTTCCGTATTCCAAATAAAAATATTACTTTTGCCAGAAATATGTGCGGCAAATGTGTAATGCGTCGCAACGGAATACTTAAACCATACACTAAACAACACTATTTGCGTATGAAAAAAATAGCAATCATGCTGGTGGCGCTGTTGATGACGGTGACTGCCAATGCCCAGTTCGAAAAAGGCAAGGTCTACTGCGGTGCTTCGCTTTCAAGTTTGGGATTGAGCTACAACGGCAGTTCGGAACTTAACTTTGGTGTTCACGGACAGGTGGGTTACCTCTTCGCCGACAACCTCATGGGGGTGGGTACGCTCTCGTACAACCATTATGGTCAGTCTGGAGTAGATGACTATTTCGCGGCAGGTGTGCAGGGACGTTACTATATCATCCAGAACGGACTCTATCTCGGTGCCGGTGTGAAGTATGCCCATACTGGTAATTACAATGATGTGATGCCGGGAGTAGAGGTGGGCTATGCTTTCTTTGTCAGCAAGACAGTGACCATAGAGCCTGCCATCTATTATGACCAGAGCTTCAAGGATCATTCCAACTACTCTACCATCGGACTGAAGGTGGGCATTGGTGTGTATCTCTAAAGCAGAATCGTCAGAACGCAACCGAAAAACGTACAGACAATCCTCTATGGTACAGCAATATCCATCCCGACTGCTGGAAAAGGCAGTCGGTGAGTTCGCTAAATTGCCGGGCATAGGGCGCAAGACCGCTTTGCGCCTTGTGCTCCATACCTTGCGTCAGAGTGATGAAGACGTGACGGCGTTTGTCGATGCTGTTGCCACGCTCAAACGGGATGTGAGGTACTGTCAGGTGTGCCACAACATCAGTGACACTGACATCTGCCCGATATGCAGCGACTCTCGTAGGGATACCACAAAGGTATGTGTGGTGGAGAATGTGCAGGACGTGATGGCGGTGGAGAACACGCAGCAGTATCATGGATTGTATCATGTCTTGGGTGGCATCATCTCGCCGATGGACGGCATCTCTCCGTCCGACTTGGAGATTGACTCCTTGGTGGAAAGGGTGGCAAAAGGTGGTGTCGAGGAAGTTATCATGGCACTCAGCAGTACAATGGAGGGTGACACCACCAACTTCTTCATCTCGCGCAAATTGGCTCCTTATCCTGTCAAGATATCGGTCATAGCGAGAGGTATTTCGGTAGGTGATGAACTGGAATATACCGACGAGGTGACTCTCGGACGGTCTATCCTCAACAGGACTCCTTTTACTCCTTAAAAGAGGGAGTCAAAACATAAGAAGAAAGAATGATAGAACTTAAGACCGTGCAGCGGATGCTGTTGCTCAATTTCCTGTTTATGGTGGGGCTGTGCCTTCTCATGGTGGTGCTCTACGAAACGGAACTGGTAGAACCTGCCGACAGCTTGTCGGTAGGCAGTCCGCTTGTGTTCTTTTTGCAGGTGGTGATGGAGGCTGTATCCATTGTCTTCATTCCTGTGGCACTCAAGCTCTTTAGCGTGGGTGTGGTTCACCGCAGGTTGGTGGCTGGCAAGGGAAAGGCGCTGCTGAGGTGGGGTACGCTTCGCCTCAACCTGTTGTGTCTGCCCATGTTGGCAAACACATACCTCTATTACCAGACCATGTGGCCTGGCTTTGGCTATATGGCCATCATATTGTTGTTGTGCCTTTGTTTTGTCTATCCCTCTATGGCACGATGCGAATCGGAAGTGTCTTGATTTCTTTGATTCTTTAACTCCATATATATAATAAGGTGAAACTCTCGGTTATCATTGTCAATTATAATGTTAAGCATTACGTAGAACAATGCCTTCTGTCACTGCAGCGTGCTCTGGAGGGCATAGATGCGGAAGTGTACGTCGTAGACAATCATTCTGCCGACGGTTCGGTGGAGTATCTCGAGCCGCGTTTCCCTTGGGTGCAGTTTGTTGCCAGTCATCACAATTTAGGATTTGCCCGTGCCAACAACCGCGCCATAGCCATGAGCAGCGGCGAGTATGTGTTGTTGCTCAATCCTGATACCATCGTGGCGGAGCATACTCTCAGAGAGGCGTTGGGATGGATGAACAGTCATGCCGACGCAGGAGCCTTGGGAGTAAGGATGCTCGACGTGAAGGGTCGCTCTGCCAAGGAGAGCAGAAGGGGTATTCCTACTCCCATGGTGGCATTCTACAAGATGGTAGGACTGTGCGACCGTATGCCTAAGCATCGCCGTTTCGGACATTACTATATGGGGTATCTGCCGTGGGACGCTCCCTCGCAGATCGAGGTGGTGAGCGGAGCTTTCTGTCTGTTGAGGCGCAAGGCGCTCGATGACGTAGGACTGCTCGATGAAGACTTTTTTATGTATGGAGAGGATATCGATCTTTCCTATCGTGTACTGAAGGGCGGTTACCACAACTATTATCTCCCTGTGCCTATCCTCCATTACAAGGGCGAGAGTACGCAGAAGTCCAGCTTCCGCTATGTGCATGTGTTCTACGAGGCTATGCTCATCTTCTTCCGTAAGCACAATAGTGGCATGTCGTTGTTGCTCGTGCTCCCCATCAATGCTGCCATCTATGCCAAGGCATCGTTGGCATTGGTCAAGATGTTGGTGTCGCGGATGCGCAAGAGCTTGGGCTTTGTGGTGCCACGAAGCAAGACACCTTCTCTTTATCTTTTTATAGGAAATGACGCTGCCTTGGAGGAGTGTCGCGAGATATCCAGACGCTCGGGACTGGATGCTCTCTTTGTGGAGGGTAACGCAGACACCTTGCCGCATGGTCACCAGTCGGAGAGTGTGCTTGAATTGTTGAGGCAAAGGGTGGGGGATATATATATCGTCTACGATGTGGACGCATACAGCTATGACCAGATTTTTTCCTGTTTCATGGAAAACCCTCTTGACGCTTGGCGGATGGGGACTTTTGACGCAAGAACCCACAAGATTATTACCGACAGCGATGTGATAGCATAGGAATATACACCTTATTATATTAGTAGCATTTATATATGAACCGACAATTGCAGTTGCCTGATGTCACCCTGCGGGCGATGGAACCAGAAGACCTTGGCGTTCTCTACGAGACGGAGAACGACATGGCGTTGTGGGATGTAGGCTACACCAATGTTCCTTATTCCCGTCACAATCTTTTGGAATACATTGTTTCTTCCCGTAATGACATCTTTGCCGACGGACAGGTACGCCTGATGGCAGAGAATATGCAGCACGATACCGTGGGCATCGTCGACCTTATCAACTTCGACCCCCGTCACAGACGTGCCGAGTTGGGCATCGTCACAAGGAAGGAGTTCCGCCGTCAGGGGTATGCAACGGGTATGGTGTCGAAGATTGTTGATTACGCAAGGCGCATCGTCCATCTGCATCAGGTTTATGCCGTCGTGGGTTGTGAGAATACACCTTGCATCGATTTGCTTAAAAAGGCAGGCTTTGCCGAAGGAGCGTACATGAAGGACTGGCTTTTCGATGGCGAAAAATACCAAGATGCCTGTGTGATGCAATTATTTTTATAAAAAGTTGCAGAAAAATTTGGTGGAACAAAATAAAAGCAGTACCTTTGCACTCGCAAATAAGAAATGAGCCTCAAAGCGATGAGGCAAACGTAAGAATGGTGCGTTAGTTCAGTTGGTTAGAATGCCTGCCTGTCACGCAGGAGGTCACGAG
>CAVCDC010000131.1:0-5699 GCA_963600865.1 Firmicutes bacterium CAG:103 | reverse complement strand
TCTCCTTGGCTGTGTCAGGGATGATGATTCCACCTACTTTTTCCTCGGCTGGTGCAGGAAGTACCAGCACTCTGTCTGCTAATGGTTTAATGTTCATGTCTTATTCTTTTTAATTGTTGTCTTATGTTTGTGCCCGGTGCTGTCTGCCCCGGTCGATTTGGGGAATACGAAAAACGTGCCAAAGCATCATGACTGACACTTTGACACGTCTTTGTATGACAATTCTGTCAAGCAGGGCTGTGTACCCTGTATGGAATGCCCTCTATCTACGTCTCCTATATATAATAAGGTGTATTCGACTTTCTGAACTACCGAAACTTTAGTTTCTTTTATTTTCATCCAAATATATTTGTTATTTGTTTCTTTTTTCGTATTTTTGCAGCAAAATAGGTTTTTATCAACAAGCAAGAAATAAAATGAAACAATTCTTCAAGCAGGTGGCTGCAACGGTCGTAGGCATTGTTGTCTTCGGAGTGATTATTGCAGTGTTTGGCCTTATCAGTCTTTTGGGTATGGTGGTAGGCAGTGACAAACCGTCATTAAAGGACAATTCTGTACTCGTCGTTCGTCTGGATGATGCCATAGTGGACAAGGGTGGCGATGACGATGTGTTTGCCATGCTGAAAGGCGAAGAGACGAATGTAGGACTCAACGAGATACTTTCTGCCATCAAGAAAGCCCAGGACGATGACCATATCAAGGGCATCTATTTAGAGGCCGACCAGGTGGGGAGCGATTATGCTACCTTGCAGGAAATACGTAATGCATTGGCTGACTTCCGCAAGAAGGGCAAGTGGATTATTGCTTATGGTGACGCCTACAGTCAGGGTGACTATTATGTGGCATCAGTAGCCAACAAGGTGTATGTCAACCCCCAGGGAGCGATAGCCTTGCATGGTTTTTCGGCACAGCCCATGTTCTATAAGGATCTCTTTGCAAAGGTGGGTCTTAAGTTTACCATCGTCAAGGTGGGTACTTACAAGAGTGCTGTAGAACCGCTGACAGAGGACAAGATGAGCGATGCCAACCGCGAGCAGGTGTCTCGATATATCAATGGTATATGGCAGCAGTTCCTTTCTGATGTCTCTACCAGTCGTGGTATCAACAAGGAGACACTCAACAGTTATGCTGATGGCATCACGGAGGTGGAAGACCCCAAACTGTTGAAGGCAAGAAAGTTGGTGGATGGATACTGCTATTATGACGAAATCAAGAAAGTCGTGAAGAAGCAGTTAGGCATTGACGAAGACGATAAGATTAGTCAGGTAAGTGTCAAGACCATTAACAACATTGTTGCGGACAGCGACGAAGGTGACAATATCGCTGTATATTATTGCTCGGGCGACATCGTTAGTTCGCCGTCCAACAACCCCATCAATCAGTCACAGCAGATTGTAAGCACGGACGTTATCAGTGACTTGAACGATTTGGCTGACAACAAGCACGTCAAGGCTGTTGTACTGCGTATCAATTCTGGTGGTGGCGATGCCTATGCCTCTGAGCAGTTGTGGCATGCCGTAAGCCTTCTCAACAAGAAGAAACCAGTTGTGGTGTCTATGGGTGACTATGCTGCTTCGGGAGCTTACTATATGAGTATGGGAGCGCGCTACATCGTGGCACAACCCAATACGCTTACGGGAAGTATCGGTATCTTCGCAGCTCTGCCTGACAAGAGTGAACTGATGACCAAGAAACTCGGTCTCAAGTTTGACGAGGTGAAGACCAACAAGAACAGTGGTTACTTCGCGGCGGGCACGGCTCGTCCCTGGAGTCCTGACGAACTGGCTTTCCTGCAGGGAAGTGTGAACAGAGGTTATGCGCTTTTCCGCCAGCGTGTGGCTGACGGCAGAAAGATGAAGGTTGACGAAGTGGAGAAGATTGCACAGGGACGTGTCTGGATAGGTACGGATGCAAAGAGCATCAAACTGGTAGACGCATTGGGTGGCCTTGATGATGCTGTCAAAAAGGCTGCGGCACTTGCCAAGGTGTCGGAATGGCATACTACAGAGTATCCCAAGCCAGTGGACTTGACTACGCAGATGCTTTCAAGGTTGGACGGTGCAAAGGGTAGCTACCTTGACGAGCAACTGCGACTGACATTAGGTGAGTACTATGCTCCGTTCATGTGGGTTCGCAAGTGCCAGGAACGTCAACCTCTGCAGGCTGCATTGCCTTATGCCATCGTGCTCCGATAGAAAAGAGAAAGTATGAACTGGCTACTTTATCTCTTGAATATATAATAAGGAGTAAGCTTTAATATAATAGGTGTAAGTCCTTATATATATAATAAGGTGTAAATTTGAAACATGATAGGTGTCAACTTATTGATACAAGCATAGAATATTAGACAACCAACGCCCCTTGTAACGAGATGAGAACAGAAGGTGACCTTATAAAAATCAACGAATGGCTTCTCCCCTTGAGCTGGATTTACGGAGCTGTTGTCAGATTCCGCAATTGGCTCTTTGATATTGGGGTCAAGCGGAGTCGGGCTTTCAGTCTGCCTGTCATCTCGGTAGGAAACATTACTGTGGGCGGTTCCGGGAAGACTCCTCATGTGGAATACCTCATACGCCTGTTGCATGATGACATGAAGGTGGCGGTGTTGTCACGTGGGTACAAACGGAAGAGTAAGGGATTCGTTCTTGCCACCCAGCAGACCGTGATGCCTGAGATCGGTGACGAACCGTTTCAGATGCACAGAAAGTTTCCTGATATCTATGTGGCTGTAGACGCAAAGCGGGTAAGGGGAATCGAACGCCTGCAGAAAGAGGAGGCTACCCGTGATGTGGATGTGGTTTTGCTGGACGATGCTTTCCAGCACCGTTATGTCAAACCGGGTATCAATATCCTTCTCGTCGACTACCACAGACTCATCATCTACGACAAGATGCTGCCTGCCGGAAGACTTCGGGAACCATTGAGCGGAAAGAACCGTGCGGATATCGTTATCGTGACAAAGTGCCCGAAAGACCTGAAGCCGATGGAGTTCAGGGTGCTGACCAAGGCAATGGATCTTTTCCCGTTCCAGAAACTATACTTTACCTGTATTGATTACGGTGACCCTACTGTCATGGACGGCGATAAGACACTGCCTATGGATGCCCTGAAGGATCAGCATGTCCTGCTCCTTACGGGTATAGCCTCGCCCAAACAGATGGAACATGACCTGAGACCAGTGGTGAAGCAGTTGTATAGCTTGCCTTTCGGCGACCATCATCAGTTTACACTCCGTGACGCGGAACGTATCAACCAAGCCTTTGCTTCACTGCCTACTCCCCGCATGATCATCACCACAGAGAAAGATGCCGTGCGCTTGTCGGCAACGGAAGGACTTGACAGCAGTGTGAGAGAGAATATCTACGTTCTTCCCATTCAGGTGAAGTTTATGCTTGACCAAGAAGAAAATTTTAACGAGAAAATAATAAGCTATGTACGAAAAAATTCAAGAAACAGCATCCTGGCTAAGAGAAAGAATGACCACAAGCCCGAAGACGGCAATCATTCTGGGGACAGGCCTCGGACAATTAGCTTCAGAAATAACTGACAGCTATGAATTTCCATACAGTGAAATCCCTAATTTCCCGGTGTCTACCGTGGAGGGTCATGCTGGAAAACTCATCTTTGGTAAGTTGGGCGGCAAGGACATCTTGGCTATGGAGGGGCGTTTCCATTTCTATGAGGGATACAACATGAAGGAGGTCACCTTCCCTGAGAGGGTGATGTATGAGTTGGGTATTGAGACTCTCTTTGTGAGCAATGCTTCAGGAGGTATGAATCCTGCGTTTCATGTGGGCGACCTCATGATTATTGACGACCATATCAATTTCTTCCCCGAGCATCCATTGCGTGGCAAGAACTTCCCTACCGGTCCTCGCTTCCCGGATATGCACGAAGCGTATGACAAGGGACTGCGCAACCTCGCCGATGAGATTGCTGAGGAGAAGGGCATCAAGGTGCAGCATGGTGTGTATGTCGGTGTGCAGGGACCTACTTTCGAGACTCCGGCAGAATACAAGATGTATCATCTTCTCGGAGGTGATGCAGTGGGCATGAGTACCGTGCCTGAGGTGATTGTCGCCCGCCACTGTGGCATCAAGGTGTTCGGTATCAGCATCATCACAGACCTTGGTGGCTTCGATGTCCCTGTACAGGTAAGCCACGAGGAAGTGCAGATTGCTGCCAATGCAGCTCAGCCTAAGATGACGGAGATTATGCGTGAGATGATACGACGCTCATAATTTAAAGGTAAAAAAGTAAAGAGGTAAAAAGGCAGTTTAAAGGTAAAAAGGTAAAAGAGTAAAAAGGTAAAAAGAGGGCATACGCCACAAAGGCTGTTGTCCCTTAACTCCTCTAACTTCCCTTAACTTCTTTAACTTCCCAAACATTTAACATTAAAAATTTTGGATATAGCAAAGTTGGGTGAGTTTGGTCTCATCGACCATCTCACAAAAGGTTATGAAAGCAAGAACGCTTCTACCATATACGGTGTTGGCGACGACTGTGCGGTGATGCACTATCCTGACAAGGAGGTGCTCGTCACCACCGATATGCTGATGGAGGGCGTACACTTCGACCTTACCTATATTGATATGCAGCACTTGGGTTACAAGAGTGCGATGGTCAACATCAGCGACATCTTTGCCATGAACGGAACTCCACGGCAGATGGTCGTGAGCATAGCACTGAGCAAGCGTTTCAAGGTGGAAGACCTCGACGACTTTTACAGTGGGTTGCGCATGGCATGCGACAAATGGGGTGTTGACATCGTTGGCGGTGACACCACCTCTTCCCTTACGGGACTTGCCATCAGCATCACTTGCATAGGTGAGGCGGCGAAGGATGACATCGTCTATCGTAATGGTGCCAAGGAGACGGACATCATCTGTGTGTCGGGTGACCTCGGCGGCGCTTACATGGGACTGCAGCTCTTGGAACGTGAAAAGGCTGTGTACTATGGACAGGTAGAGGATATCCGCAAGAAGATGGCGGAGGCGAAAGGCGATACGGCGAAGTTGGCTGCACTCAACAAGGAGTTGGAGGAGATGCGCAACTTCCAGCCCGACTTCTCTGGTAAGGAATATTTGTTGCAGAGACAACTCCAGCCGGAAGCTCGCGGTGACATCATCGCCCAGTTGCGTGAGGCTGGTATCAAACCTACTGCCATGATGGATGTGAGTGACGGACTGAGTAGTGAACTGATGCATATCTGTACACAGAGCCACTGCGGATGTCGTGTCTATGAGAAGAATATTCCTATCGATTACCAGACCGCCGTGCAGGCCGAGAACTTTAACATGAATCTCACTACCTGTGCCATGAATGGTGGAGAAGACTATGAACTGCTCTTTACTGTCCCCATCGGTGACCACGCCAAGATTGAGGGCATGGAGGGCGTCAAGCAGATAGGATACATCACCAAGGAGTCTTTAGGAAAATACTTGATTTCCAGAGATGGACAGGAGTTTGAACTGAAGGCACAGGGGTGGAATCCCCTGAAAGAATAAGGCGTTTTGCCGCATCGGTAATGCTGAAGTCCAGAAGGTGCAATTTGTTAATAAATATTAAGCAAGAGAAAATTTCCGGTTTTCTCTTGCTCAATAAAAATAAATGTAGTACCTTTGCAACCGCAAACAAGAAAGCATGGTGCCATAGCTCAGTTGGTAGAGCAAAGGACTGAAAATCCTTGTGTCCCCGGT
>CAVCDC010000130.1:0-5706 GCA_963600865.1 Firmicutes bacterium CAG:103 | reverse complement strand
GGGCCTATCTCACCACCTATGTGAATCCCATGCACTACTTCATCGATGCCATCCGTACCGTCTTCGTGCGTGGCGGCGACTTTGGATGCATTGCCCATCAAGTGCTTGCCATCGCCCTCATCGCCCTCGGCGTGAACACATGGGCAGTGGCGAGCTATCGGAAGAATGCATGATGTGGAGTATGGATTGTGGATGAAACTGTAGAATGTAAAACAAGCCCGAAAACGTCTGTGTCGGATTGACGATTTCGGGCTTGTGCATCTTTGCTGAAGAATTCGTCCATGTCAGGGTCGTTCCCACAAGAAAATGGGTTGCACTCGTCTAAGACTTCCTTTGTTAAAACGCAAGGGAAGCATTGTTCTAAATAATGATTCATAGATTTGCTTATAAGCCAGAATTATGAAGCATTGCTCTCATTTGGATGACGAAAGGGTCGGAATCTCTATTCCTTTTGGGACGAGAAAGGAACGCTCTTTCGTTGGCCTCCATTTCCTCTCTAAAGCGAAAAGCATCTTCGCCCTGTAGGGTAGGTATTGCTTTTATTGCTGTTGCCATAATTATAACCTCCTGTTTTTGTTTCTAATATTTTTGCAAAATTACAAGTTTTCTTCTGAATCTCCAAATTGTTGTGACATAAAATGTTTAGGCTTTGGAAGTTAAAGAAGTCCTTGCGGTCCCTCATTTCTCGCTGAAGTACCCGCGGCGTGGCTTGCCGGTGTCAGTCAGCGGGAGGTGCTCCACGTGGATGTATTCCTTGGGAGTCCAGTATTTCGGGAGAGTGCTGCGGCAGATGTTCTCGGTCTTGGCGAGGTCGGTGCTTTCCGTCAGCAGGACGGCGGTCTCGCCAAATTTGCGGTCCTCCTTCCTTACGATCATGAAGGGCGCGTCCAGGCAGGGGCGCAACAGGTCCTCCACCTCCTCTATCTGAATCTTGATGCCTCCGCAGCAGATCACGTTGTCTTTCCTTCCCTTGATGCGAAACCTCGTTGCGCCGTTGCCGTCAACTTGCAGTTCGGCGATGTCGTTGGTGACGAGCCTCTGGCTGCACACCAGTGGAGCGTCGATGACGAGGCATCCGTCAGCGTTGGTAGATACCTTCACGCTGTCGAACGGCTGGTACCACTGACTTGCCGCCGTGCCGTTGACGGGTCGCAGAGCGATGTGTGAGAGCGTCTCTGTCATTCCGTATGTGCTCCATACGTGGTGGGGGAAATCATGCAGTTGGGCTTCCAAGTCCTTGTCGATGGCGCCACCCCCGATGATGAGGTGCTTGATGCTGCGCAGTCTTTCCCTTTCTTCGGGCACCGCCATACTGTTGAATACCTGCATGGGCACCATGGCGGCGAAGTCCAAGGGTGGGAGAGAACTGTCGGCAAGTGGATGACCGTCGGGCTTGACGGCGATGAGATGCAGTTTTCGCTCGATACTCCTCACCACCATCATCTTGCCCGCAATGTAGTCGAGCGGCAGGCAGAGCAGTGCCGTGTCGCCGGGGCGCAGTCCGAGGAAGTCACAAGTGATGTGGGCGGAGTTGAGCATCTTTGCCTTCTCCGCCCACATCGGTTTGGGTTTGCCCGTAGACCCGCTGGTGTGTACCAGCAGACGGTCTTCGGCGTTGTTCCATTCTTGCAGGAATGTTTCTAAGTTCATGGTTTGAGGAGTTAAGGAGTTAAAGGAGTTAAGGAGTTAAAGGAGTTAAGGAGTTAAGGAGTTAAAGGAGTTGAGAAGTTAAGACAACAGCTTTTGTGGCGCATGCCTTTTTTACCTTTTTACCTTTTTACTTTTTTACCTCTTTACCTTTAAATAGCCTTTTTACCTTTAAATAGCCTTTTTACCTTTTTACCTTTTTACTTTTTTACCTTTAAAAGAGCCTTTTTACCTTTTATTTGCAGCAAGATTTCTTCTCTGCTTGCTTCTCTCCGCAGCCACCTTGCTTGTTTTCCTTGCCGCAGCAAGAACCAGTGATCTCCTTGCTTTCGCCGTTGCGATACTTGCAGCATTCGGGCAGAGCGTTGTAGACCTTCTTGCTTGCCTTATACTTGTCCGTGTCGTAGCCCGTGGCGGCAATCTTCTTCTGGATGGCCTTCACCGAGGTCTTGCTGTCGTCGAAGGTGACGGAGAGCTTCTTGCCCTTGGGGCACCACTTGGCTTCCTCCACACCGTCAATGCTCTTGGCGGCAGCCTCAATGTTCTTCTTGCACATACCACACTTGCCGTTGACGGCAAACGAGGTCTTCACGTCCTTGGCGCAGGCTGTTCCCATGCAGAGCACAGCGGCCATCAGCATCAAAATCTTCTTCATAGTTTCTTCGAATTTTTTTATGTTTGTTGAATATTTATCCGCAAAATTACAAAATATTTTGTGAAAAACCATCATGTAGGGGCGTAAACCTATAAATAGAAATATTTTGTATAAAAAATATATCAATTTGTTTGGCGGAAACAAATAAAAGTATTACTTTTGCAACCGTGTTTGATGACAAGACGCAAGTCGAGTGTCGACACACATTATATATAAGACAACAAAAAGCATACACGATGAAGTTTAACGCATACTACTTTAGCTTTTACTTTTACTTTGCAAGCAATTGTAAAGCGGGAAGTTGCGTGTAATTTCAACTTAGGATATTAAGATTAAGAAATCTAACGAAACGGTCCCGCTCCCCAGAGAGTGAGGACCGTTTTCCGTAGGAAGGCCCACCGCTTTAGGCTGCGTGACCTCTGCGGTGGATACATTTACGACAAGCAATGAAGAGAATAGCAATACAAGGAGAATTAGGTTCGTTCCACGACATTACGGCGCACCAGTATTTCGACGATGAGCAGATAGAGCTGATCTGCTGCGCCACCTTCGAGGAGGTGTTCGAGAACATCAAGCGCGACCCCACCGTCATCGGCATCACTGCCATAGAGAATACGATAGCGGGCAGTCTGCTCCACAACTACGAGTTGCTGCGCCAGAGCGGCACCACGGTGGTGGGCGAGCACCGTCTCCACATAGAGCACAGCATCTGCTGTCTGCCCGACGATGACTGGAGCACGCTCCAGGAGGTACACTCCCATCCCGTGGCGCTGATGCAGTGCGGCAAGTTCCTTGCCAACCATCCCGACCTGAAGGCTGTCGAGGCAGAGGACACCGCCGGTTCTGCCGCCTTCATCGCCAAGCACCAGGTGCACGGATGGGCCGCCATCTGCTCCTCGTATGCTGCCGAGATGTACGGCATGAAGGTGCTGCAGGAGGGCATCCACGACAACCCCCACAACTACACCCGCTTCCTCGTGGTGTGCAACCCGCAGAAGGCGTCTCTCCTGCGCCCCATAGAGAAGGCTAACAAGGCGAGCATCGTCTTCAGCCTCTCCCACGACAAGGGGTCGCTCTCCAAGGTGCTCACCATCCTGAGCTTCTACGACATCAACCTCACCAAGATTCAGTCGCTCCCCATCGTAGGCCAAGAGTGGGAATACCTCTTCTACGTAGACCTCACCTTCGACAACCTCACGCGCTACCGACAGAGCATCGACGCCATCACCCCGTTGGTGAAGAAGATAAAAGTACTCGGAGAATACGAGGAGAAAGAATAGGTTAAAGGTAAAAAGGTAAAAAAGTAAAAAGGCTCTTTTAAAGGTAAAAAGGTAAAAGAGTAAAAAGGTAAAAAGAGGGCTTGCGCCACAAAAGCTGTTGTCTTAACTCCTTAACTCCTTAACTCCTTTAACTCCTTAAACGAACATAAACAATAAGAAAAATGATACAGCCAGCCAATAGAGTAACGGAAATACAGGAATACTACTTCAGTCGCAAACTGAAGGAAGTCGCCAAGTTGAACGCCGAGGGCAAGGACATCATCAGCCTCGCCATAGGCAGTCCCGACATGCCCCCGTCGCAGCAGACCATCGACAAACTGTGCGAGGTGGCTCAGCAGCCCAACGCACACGGTTACCAGCCCACGGTGGGCATCCCCGAACTGCGCCAGGCGATGGCTGGATTCTATAAGCGGTGGTACGGCGTAGACCTCGACTGGGCTACGGAGATACAGCCCCTCATAGGCAGCAAGGAGGGCATCCTCCATGTCACCCTCGCCTTCTGCAACCCTGGCGACGAGGTGCTCATCCCCAACCCTGGCTATCCCACCTACACCGCCATCAACAAGATACTCGGCACGAAGATCACCTACTACGACCTCAGGGAGGACAACGGGTGGCAGCCCGACTTCGAGGCATTGGAGAAGATGGACCTCAGCCACGTCAAACTGATGTGGACCAACTATCCCAACATGCCGACGGGCGGCGTGGCACGCATGGAGACCTACGAGCGACTGGTGGCCTTCGCCAAGAAGCACGACATCGTGGTGGTGAACGACAACCCTTACTCGCTCATCCTCAACGACCACCCCATGAGCATCCTCCAGGTGCCTGGCGCCAAGGACTGCTGCATCGAGTTCAACTCCATGAGCAAGAGCCACAACATGCCGGGCTGGCGTGTGGCGATGATCTCCAGCAACAAGACCTTCATCTCGTGGATACTGAAGGTGAAGAGCAACATAGACAACGGCTCCTTCCGCGCCATCCAGTTGGCTGCCGCCGAGGCGATGCTCGGCAACACCAACGAGTGGCACCGCGAGAACAACATCCAGAACTACCGTCGCCGCCGCGACATCGCCGAGGAGATCATGAGGGTGCTCCACTGCTCCTTCGACCCCTCCCAGGTGGGCATGTTCCTCTGGGGCAAGATTCCCGACGAGTATGCTGACGTGGAAGACCTGACGGAGAAGATTCTCCACGAGGCGCGCGTCTTCATCACCCCCGGCTTCATCTTCGGCAGCAACGGCAAGCGCTACATCCGCATCAGCCTCTGCGCCAAGGACGAGAAGATGCGAGAGGCGTTGGAGAGAATCAGACAAGTTTTTAAGTGAAGAGTGAAGAGTGAAGAGAGAAGAATCCTCTTGCCTTGCAGCTTATAAACTATTTGCATTTGGATTCTTCACTCTTCACTCTTCGTTCTTCGTTCTTAACTTAAGCTATTGGATTCTTCCCTTAACTCCTTCAACTTCCCAAAAGAGCTGATGTCTTAACTCCTTAACTCCTTCAACTCCTTAACTCCCAAATAGAAAAATAAACAAAAAAAATATACGACTATGGAATTAGAATTAGAACCATTGAATCTTCCGAGTGACCAGGAACGCCCCTTCGTCATTGCAGGCCCATGCTCTGCAGAGACCGAAGAGCAAGTGATGACTACCGCCAGACAGTTGGCCGCCAAGGGCTGCCACATGTTCCGTGCCGGTGTGTGGAAACCCCGCACCAAGCCAGGAGGCTTCGAGGGCAACGGCGAGAAGGCACTTCCCTGGATGAAGCAGGTGAAGGAAGAGACAGGCATGCTCACCGCCATCGAGGTGGCTACCCCCGAGCACGTCGAACTCGCCCTGAAGTATGGTATCGATATTCTCTGGGTAGGTGCCCGCACCTCTGCCAACCCCTTCGCCATGCAGGCGTTGGCCGACAGTCTGAAGGGTGTCGACGTACCCGTGTTGGTGAAGAACCCCGTCAACCCCGACCTCGAACTGTGGATCGGTGCCCTGCAGCGCATCAACCAGGCTGGCATCAAGCGTCTCGGAGCCATCCATCGCGGTTTCTCCAGCTTTGACAAGAAGATCTACCGCAACCTCCCCATGTGGCAGATTCCCATCGAGTTGCACCGCCGCATACCTC
>CAVCDC010000129.1:0-5741 GCA_963600865.1 Firmicutes bacterium CAG:103 | reverse complement strand
GGCGGTGGCTTCGGTTTCTTCGGAGCAGAGCTCTTCGGTATCATCTGCATCGATGCTTGGGCAGCCGTTACAGGTATCATCCTCTTCTGGGGTATCAAGAAGATTGCTGGTCTCCGCGTTGACAAGCGCATCGAGGAGGAAGGTCTCGACATCTACGAGCACGGCGAGAGCTGCTACAACTAATGAGTGAAGAGTTAAGAGTTTAGAACTAAGAGTGAAGAGCTTAGAACTCGTTACGCAACATTGAGAGAGATTATATAGAAAAGTTTGGAACGGCAAGGTTTTTATATTAACTTTGCATTCCAAACTTTCAAAAAAGAAAGATTGTTTTACAGAAAAAGCGTGTGATTATGAAATATTTTGACATGAAGAAGGTGGGTGCCTTGGCACTCGGTTTGATGGCTTTCGTTCCTGGTGCCATGGCACAGGACAAGTTTGAGACTACTGTCGCTGCCGACATTGTGAGCCAGTACATCTGGCGTGGCCAGGACTTGGGAAGCGTTGCATTGCAGCCTACTCTCGGCATTGGCTACAAAGGCTTCTCGCTCACTGGTTGGGGAAGCGTGCCACTCGTCAATTCTGCCGACACCAAGGAGTTTGACCTCACCCTCGCCTACGAGACTGGCGGTTTCCATGTAGGCATTACCGACTACTGGTTCAACACCAACAATGCACGTTACTTCGAGTATGACTCCCACAAGACCACCCATGTCTTCGAGGCAAACGTAGGTTACGACTTCGGTCCTGTGGCACTCAACTGGTACACCAACTTCGCCGGTGCTGACGGATACACCAAGATTGAGGGCGACAAGCGTGCTTACTCCTCTTACTTCGAGGCAACAGCTCCGTTCAAGTTGGGCGGTTGCGAATGGGAGGCTGCAGTAGGTGTCGTTCCTTACGCTACCACGTTCTACTATGGCCACCAGTATACGGATACAGAAGGCACAAAGAACTATCCTACTGGCTTCGCTGTCACCAACGTGTCTGTAAAGGCTACCAAGGAGATCAAGGTCACCGACTCGTTCAGCATCCCCATCTTCGCCCAGATTGCAGCCAACCCCAGCAGCGAGAAGGCTTACCTCGTAGTAGGTTTCACACTGCAGCCATAAGGGCAGCGTATTGGCAGACAATACATCTATACTCTTTAATAAGCTTATCCAAGGGTGTGTCGCATAGAGATGCGGCGCACCCTTTTTTTTGCGTACAAAATATTTTTATCGCATTTCTCCTCTTTTTCGCCATATTTTTCGTACCTTTGAGGCTGATTACATAACCGAAGGAAAATCTAAAACACATAACAACATGAAAAATTGCGACCAGTTACCAGATAATGAGGTTATAGTTGCCACTTCCATAGAAGGTCGTATTATGTCAATTCGTGGACATCAGATTATGATAGACAGAGACTTAGCAGAACTTTATGGAGTGGAAACCAAACGGTTAAACGAGGCTGTAAAGCGTAATGTAGAACGTTTCCCAGAGCGTTTCCGTTTTCAACTGACTAAAGAAGAAATGGCAGAACTGGTCGCAAATTGCGACCGGTTCATTAGCTTGAAGCACTCAACGGTTCGTTCGTATGCTTTCACGGAGCAAGGAGTGGCAATGCTCTCCACAGTCCTCAGAAGTGAAACCGCAATTCGCATGAGCATACGTATCATGGATGCATTTGTAGCAATGCGACGTTTCATGACGACAAACACAGAAGCAGCAAGCCTATGTCAAGGAGAGCTTGACACGAGCCTTGCAGGAAGTGAGACTTGCCAAGTTGGAGGGAAGGAAACTCCCTGACGCTCGTGATTTGTTGAAAGAACTTGACGAGGAGGAATAGATATGGAGGTGAAGTCTTCAGTCGCTTTACGAATCTCACCGACCTCACGGACTTACACCTTTTCGGCGAAAAAACTCCCACGGATAACACAGATATTCACAGATGCGCTTAAGGGTGAAAGGGTAAAATGCGTCCATGATTTTGCCACAAATTTGTGACATTTTTGTGGCAAGACAAAATATTTTTTTTCGCATCTCTCCTCTTTTTCGCCATATTTTTCGTACCTTTGAGGCTGATTACATAACCGAAGGAAAATCTAAAACACATAACGATATGAATATCAGTCAAATCGCCCCCCCCCATTTTATCGGGCAAGGGATTGCGAGATGTAACGAGTGAGGCGCCAAAAGGGTCTCACTGTGTTTTCCATAGGAGCATAGCAGTTGCTATGTGCCCTCTTAACGTTATAGGAGGGTGAGATTATGGAAAACAACAACCAAATAGTTTCGCTCATCTGGAACATCGCCGACGATGTGCTGCGCGACGTGTTCCTGCGTGGTCAGTATCGTGACGTAATCCTGCCCATGGTGGTGCTTCGCCGCCTCGACGCACTCCTCGAACCCACCAAGGAGGCGGTGGAGGAAGAGCTGGCCGAGATGGATGCCGAAGAGGAAGTGGACGAGGGCGTGATGTGCGACCTCACGGGACTCTCGTACTACAACACCTCGAAGTGGACACTGAACCGACTGAAGGCACAGGCCGCCGACAACAATGATATTCTCTACCAGAACTTCGCAGAATACCTGAACGGCTACAGCGAGAACGTGAGAGACGTGCTGAAGAACTTCGACTACTTCAACAAGGCTCGCAAACTCGCCGACAACGACCGTCTGCTCGCCATCATCGAGCGCATCACCGACCCTCGCATCAACCTCACCGACAAGCCGCTGACCGACCCCGACGGACTGCCCCTGCCGCCCCTCGACAACGTGGGCATGGGAACGGTATTTGAGGAACTGCTGCGCCGATTCAACGAAGAGAACAACGAGGAGGCTGGAGAGCACTTCACGCCGCGCGACGCCATCTCGCTCCTCACCTGTCTCATCTTCGAGCCAGTGAAGGCCGACCTGCCCAAGATCATCACGCTCTACGACCCCGCCTGTGGCTCGGGCGGAATGCTCACCGAGGGCTACGAGTATCTGAAGAGCTTGGGCGTGAGAGACACCGCCATCCTTCTCTCTGGCACAGAGTGCAACCCCGAGACCTACGCCATCTGCAAGAGCGACCTCATCATCAAGGGCGTGGACCCGAGCGGCATCCATCTGGGCAACACCATCACCGAGAACTACTTCGCCCAACAGAAGCTGAACAGTTTCGGCTATGTGATGACCAACCCTCCCTACGGCAAGTCGTGGAAGACGGACAAGGAGAAAATCTATAGCACGGTTGACAAGAAGAACATCCTGACCGATGCTCGCTTCGAGCTGCCCCTGCCCAACTTTGCTGGCACCACGGAGACCCTCGACTGCACCCCGAGAACCTCCGACGGCCAACTGCTCTTCGTGCTGGAGGAAATCGACAAGATGATACCCCTTGAGTCGCAGCCGCAGGGCTGCCGCCTCGCCTCCATCCACAACGGCTCGTCGCTCTTCACGGGCGACGCTGGTAGCGGCGAGAGCAATATCCGCCGCTACCTGGTGGAGAACGACTTGGTGGACGCCATCGTGCAGTTGCCCAACAACATCTTCTACAACACGGGCATCACCACCTACGTGTGGCTCTTCACCAACAAGAAACCACAGGAGCGAAAGGGCAAGGTGCAGCTCATCAACGCCTCGGAGTGCTACGAGAAGCTGCGCAAGAACCAAGGCTCGCGCAACTGCACCATCACGCCCCTCCACCGCCAGCAGATACTCGACGCCTACATGGCTTTCGCCGACAAGGAGGCGACGGACGACAACCGAGTGGAGTCGAAGATTTTCGACGGCGACGACTTCCGCTTTTACAACGTCACCATCGAGCGACCTCTGCGACTGCGCAGCAAGTTCTCGCAAATCAAGATAGACGAGATGCTTTACGACAAGAGCGACGAGGAGCTGTCGCGCTGGCTCTATCAGACCTACGGCGAGCGAGTGTTCGAGGGCATAGAGGGCGAGATGGCCGCCATCAAGGGATATCTGCAGGAGCAGGACATCAAGAAGACCGACAAGCAGTTGCAGGGCTTGGTTTCCGCCAAGAAGTGGCAGGAGCGCAAGCAACTGGTACACCTCGCCCACGAGCTGATGAGGGAGGTGGGCACGGAGGAGTTTATGGACTACAACCAGTTCATGGGCTGCATCAAGACCGCCGCCTCGGAGTTTATAGACGAAGCCATCTCTGCCTCGCAGATGAAGACCATCGCCCGCGCCATGAGCGAGACCGACCCGAAGGCCGCCCCCGTGGTGAAGAAGCTGCACAAGGCAGGGAGCAAGGACATCACCACGCTCGTGGAGTCGTATGGCATCCCCGAGGAGCATCTGGGCGACTACGGCTTCTGGAAGGCGACGGACGGCAGCGAGGTGTATGTGGAGTATGAGACCGACAGCGACCTGCGCGACTCGGAGAAGATACCCGTGAAGGAGGACATCTACGAGTATTTCCTGCGCGAGGTGCGCCCCTATGTGGAGGATGCGTGGATCAATCTGCCACCCACCAAGATAGGGTGCGAGATTTCCTTTACCAAGTATTTCTACAAGCCCGTGCCCCTGCGCACGCTCGCCGAGAACGAGGCCGACATCCTCGCCCTCGACAGGGAGAACGATGGCTTTATCCGTGGACTTTTAGGAAAGGGGGAGGAATAAGCGTATGGAAAGATATAGTGAGTATAAGGACAGCGGAGTGAAGTGGCTCGGGGAAATTCCGAGCCACTGGGGGCTCTTGCCATTCAAACGAATGATAAATATAAAAAATGGTGCCGACTACAAAAAATATGAAACAAATCAAACTGGATATCCTGTTGTTGGCTCGGGTGGAATCTTTGCATATTGTAGCAAATATGTTTACGATGGAGAGGTTGTGCTTTTAGGTAGAAAAGGTACTATTGATAAGCCTTTGTATTTCAAGGGGAAGTTTTGGACTGTTGATACCATGTTTTATGGAATTCCGCATGATAATGCGATATGTAAGTATTTGTATTATCAAGCACTTACGATACCCTTTAAGATGTATGCAACATCAACTGCAATTCCAAGTATGACTCAATCGGATTTAAACAATAATCCGATGTGCTTGCCACCACTTCCCGAGCAGGATGCCATAGTCCGTTACCTCGACGTCTCGACCTCTAAGCTCGACAAGGCGATAGCCATGCAGCAAAAGATGATAGACCTGCTGAACGAGCGCAAGCAGATTATCATCCAAAACGCCGTGACCAAAGGACTCGACGAAAACGTGGAAATGAAAGATAGTGGGGTGGAATGGATCGGCATGATTCCGAAACATTGGGAGGTGTTGAGTTTTAGACATGTAATAAATGTCTTAACAGACTATACGGCAAATGGCTCTTTTGGAGATTTAGCAGCAAATGTAAAATATTTAGATACAAAGGATTATGCTCGTTTAGTTAGACTCACCGATTTGCGCAATGGCTTCGATGAGGAAAGAGGTGTATGGGTTAGTCAATATTCTTATGGGTATTTGTCAAAGTCAGAATTACATGGGGGAGAATTGCTCATTGCGAATGTCGGGGCATATTCAGGTTTACCTTGGGTGATGCCAAAAGTGAATTTCAGAGCGACTTTAGCTCCAAATATGTTTATGTTGAAATTGAACGATAAAGATGTAGAAGTTAAATATATTTATTATCTTCTTTCATCATCTGCCTATTTTGAGCATTTGCAAATGGTAGCATCAGCAACCGCTCAACCAAAATTAAATAAAAAGAGTCCACTTGAAGAAGTGGGTTTAATTTAAGTCTATCAAATGTCTTAGTCGG
>CAVCDC010000128.1:0-5779 GCA_963600865.1 Firmicutes bacterium CAG:103 | reverse complement strand
TGAAATGGCCGAGCTGCCGGTCGAAAGCCTCGTAGCTGAGCGAGGCATTTGTATCATTATTTATTATTATATCCATAATTCTTTGTTTTTATTCGCCCTTTCTATCCGCCCTTTCAAAGATTATTCAAACATCTATAAATCAACATATTATAAATTCATTTGACTGCATTTGTATAATAATAATCACTATTTTACCCATTCTATCCGCCCTTCTATCCGCCTTTTCAAATTATATCTCTTTCATCAGTCTCATGGTCTCTTCCAAAGCATGGATGATGTGGAGGTAATGCTTTATCTCGTCAAACGACAAGGTATGTCCTTTTCTGTCCTTTAGCCACTTCTGTGCTGGCTGATAGCCGCCTATATGGAAATTCCATACAGATTCAGAGACATTGCCGAAATATTGCTTGTCGTTAATCCATACTTGGCCGTCTCTCCATACCTGCACATCTATCTGTTGCGAACCTGCCTCGGGGAACGTTGTTGTGCATTTCCAACTTTGTGCATTGTTCATGAGATGCAAGTCTATGAGTCGCTGCCCGATGGCTGCAAGTCTATCAAATTCCGCCTCCGATTTTGGTAATGGCACACGCGGGAAGTCCACCTTCAAGAACTCCTTGTACCTTTCTCTATAGGATGGCGAATGAAGAACGGCATAAATATAGGCAAGGATTTCCTCTGGACTTGTTGCCCGACCAATGGCATCGTCAAATTTCTGCCATTCTTCCTTTTTCAGATTGGGCACTTTCGTTTCCTCGCCAAATTCCTCTGCGTAGAGATAGAGAGGGAAGACGTTAGTATTATCTTTAGATGAAAGTATGGTCTTGTCTGTTAAACCAGATGACACTAAGACCTTGAATAAACCATCAGAAGAGCTATTAATCTTGATAAGACAGAGTGCAACGTTACGCTTCTTCAAATTGTTCATTACATTTTCTCTTGCTCTTGCAATTCGTTTTATGTCATAATCTATCCATCGAGAGTCAAATGGTCTATAACTATACTGGAAATTATTTTCCGATTTGAATGAATGTAAAGATACCAGCTCTTTATCATGTCCTGTTGTAATACCCATACTTCCAAGAGAAAAAAGTGCATTTACTTTCACTCCCTTCTCATATTCCCCCATCAATTCGAAGTCCTTTGGCACGAAGAAGTACATTGGTGCTACTGGATGCAGTTCTTGGAACTTCACTTCAGAGAACGGCGTGTTGGACAAGAAGTCGTACTTTTCCTCTCGCTTGCCATAAAGGTCGTAATAATAAACCTTGCCAAGTTCCGTGGCTTTCTTTTCGCCAGTCTTCACAAACAAATTGATGCTTACACCCTGCTGAATGTCAAACACATTCTCGTCGGGCGAACCATCAGGACATACTTCTTTCTTCTTATAGTTGCCATGTAAGTTGATCGTGTATATCTTGTCGAATGTAGCCAGCAAGTTCCAGCGCATGCCACGGAAAGTAGGATTGTCCAGGAAGCCATGTGGATTGATAAATCCAATGACTCCACACTTGTTGCGTACCACATAACTCTGCGCCAAGCGGATAAACTTCACATAGTCGTCGTTTATCCACTTGGGATTACGTTCCTTCAACTGCGTCTTCCCCCCTGGTTCTTTCTTATAATCTTCCATCAGCCGCATGATCCATTCTCCTTTGTTCTGGCTTTCTCCAGAATAAGGAGGATTGCCAATCATCACCATGACAGGGCAGTCACGCTTGATGCGATTGGCAGCACTCGCCTCGTCGCTGAGCCATTGCGCCCATAGAGAGCCAGTGTCGGGATGGCATTCCTCAAGCGAGTTGGTGAGGTATATTCTCAGTCGTTTGCTGTTTTCGTCATGGCTAAAGCCAGTCTGCTGAAGCAACATGTCAAGTTTCAGATGAGCTACGGCATAACTTGCCATCAAGAGTTCAAAGCCATGGAGGCGAGGAAGCAAATGGTCGTTGACGTATCCTTGCCACATACCCTGCATACCACTAAACTTGTCGTAGATTTTGTTCACCACTTCCGCCAAGAAAGTACCAGTTCCTGTGGCAGGGTCGAGAATCTGCACACGGTGCATTTCCTTCTTGATGGTAGGCTTTCCCTTGGATTTCTTTCCCTTTTCGTATTGTTCGTTCACCACCTCATGCACAAACTTAGAATAGTCGGCGAGTCCTTCGCTCAGTCCAAAATCTCGCTGAAGGATTTCATCCACGGCACTCACAATGAATTGCACCACGGGTTGAGGTGTGTACCATACCCCCTTTGATTTACGCAGGGTAGGATTATAGGCAGTAAGGAAGTCCTCGTAGAAATGAATCATCGGGTCGTTGTGCATTTCGTTGTTGCCATAGTTCCTCATCACTTTCTGCACATTTGTGGCAAGGAAAACGTTCACCAAATCATCCACCACCCATGCGATTCTCTCGTCAAGGTCATAGCCGGCTATTTGCTGGAAGATGTTGCGAAGAAACGGATTGGTCTTTGGGATAAGGTTGGCAGCCTCTTGGCGTGAGAAGTCATCGGGAGTCTTGTCGTGCAATCGGGCCGCAAACATTCCGTATGCCACAGTCTGGGCATAGATGTCGGCAAAGCCTTCGGGTGTAAGGTCGTTTATCAATACCCGACGGAAAGCATCAAGCTGTCCTTGAAGTTGCTTGTTAGCCTCCAACGCTTCATCATTTTCCTCGGCAAGGCTGAACGCATTTGTTATTGTCGAAGCCAAGATGCGTGCCTTGGCAGCCATCTGCACGGCAAGACGCTTGGCAGATGTTATCGGTGAGGGCTTGGTGGAAGCAATATGGTTGACAAGGGCGATGAAGTCCTCTATGTTTTCTTTGCACAAAACAATATTGTTGCCCTGCACTTCCGCAAGGCGCACATTCTTTACCCATTCTCCATTTTCGTAAAGGTGGAAATCGAGATAGTCCGTAAAAATGATATGGTCGAGACTTTTCTTGTAACGAGTGAACTGCTCCTTGTTTTCCTTTCTTCCGTCAAGGTCCCTGTTCTCTATATCTTTTGCCTCAATATAAAACACTGGTGTGTTTGTCTTTGGTGAAGATATGATGAAGTCGGGAGCGCCACAATCTATTCTCGCTGGTTCATTGGTAATAACAAAGGCCGGCAACATTTTGTCCAGTAGTTGTTGAAGCATTGGGCGATAAGAATGCTCGCGAGCCATTCCTGTGCGGAATTGTTCGTTGACCAATTTAATGTATTCCGTTATATCCATAAGTTATTACTTTGATTTAATGTAAAGAATTAACATCGATTGATTGAAACGCAAATATACCACATTTTTTTGTATCTCCATCTCTTCATTTTTATAATTATAATATTTTTACATTCATTTTTCCCACGCCTTTTCCCACGCACCCCCTGAGTTTTTCCCAAATGCGATGGATAAGGGCGTGGGAAATATGGGAAAAGTTGGAAACCGCCTTCTCCTTGTATTATCTTTGCACTCGGATTCGAGAACGATTCCAAGGGCTCTCATAAGAATAAAAATGGAGAAAAGTACTTCATACGACACCGATTTCTTATAAAGTGGTGGGCTATAGGTGGTTAGACGGGTGTAATACCAACAATGACACTACACCCACACTACACCACACTACACCCATCGGGAGTCCCGAAAAAACAGTCATATCTTTATTAACTTTTTAAAACTATAAAACAATGGAAAAAGAAAACAAAGTAACAACCGAAGAGACCAACATGGCAATGCCCGACACCGCATCGACCATCTATCTCGTAGAGAGCTTCCTGGAGGAGAACTATCAGTTTCGCCGCAATAGACTCAGTGGGAAAACTGAGTTTGCGACCTTTGGCGAGGAGGCATCCAACCAGTGGAACGTTCTGACTAAAGAGTCGGTAAACGCCATCGTACGACAAGCCAAGAAATTAGGTATTGGCGGAAAGTCGTCGCCCAAGCAAGACATCGAGGAGTACATCGAGTCGACAGACATACCTGACTTCGACCCCATCAAGCACTTCCTCGACCAGTTGCCTTCATGGGACGGTAGGAATCATGTGGCCGAACTGTTCGGCAGAATACCAGGCATCACAAGTGAGCAACTCGGTTGGTGTGCCACTTGGCTCCGCTCCTCAGTGGCTCACTGGCTCCACATGGACATGCTCCATGGCAACGAGGTGACTCCTGTGTTCATAGGTCAGCAGGGATGCGGCAAGAGCACCTTCGCCATCCGACTTCTGCCAGAGGTACTCCGTCAGTATTTCCTCGACCACATCAACTTCGGCAATAAGTTTGACTCGGAGATGGCTCTCACCCACAACCTCCTGGTCAACATAGATGAGTTCGCCAACATGGGACCCTCGCAACAGGGCAAGCTGAAGCAAACCTTGTCTAAGGTGAAGGTGAACGGACGTCCCATCTTCGGAAAGAGCCAGGATGACCGCCCTCGCTATGCCTCCTTCCTTGCCACTACCAACGATGAGCACCCACTCTGCGACCCCACGGGAAGCCGTCGCTTCATCTGCATCCGTATCCCCAAAGGAAAATTCATAGACAATGGTTCGCCCATAGACTATGAGCAGCTTTATGCCCAAGTAATATACGAACTCAGAGAGAAAAAAGTACCCTACTGGTTTGGCAATGACGAGGTGGCTCGCATACAGGAGCACAACTATCCATTCTTCAAGAGCGACGACATGGAGGCGATGCTGAAATGCTGCTTCCAAACTCCAGAACGGGAAGCGGAAGGCAAGTGGATGGTCGTGAGTGACATCTTTAAGACATTGCAGACAGAG
Organism: Firmicutes bacterium CAG:103; assembly: GCA_963600865.1. Taxonomy (GTDB): domain Bacteria; phylum Bacteroidota; class Bacteroidia; order Bacteroidales; family Bacteroidaceae; genus Prevotella. The sequence goes on along the minus strand of CAVCDC010000128.1, from coordinate 1,021 downwards.
TATCCTATGATGACTGCAGACCACCGTACAAAAATCCGCATCGGGCAGGCTATGAAGTTTCTGAATTGCGAGAGAAAGCGCACAAAGAAAGGACCTGCCTATCTGCTCTGCTCCAAAAAGGTGGCTTGAAGAGGGTGTAGTGTGGTGTAGTGTGGGTGTAGTGTCAAAGCTCACATTACACCCTTGTAAACGGCCTTGTTCACAGATACTTAGCTTGTTTGTGGTGTAGTGTGAAGTAGAAATGGAAAACCATGCTTGTCACGCCGTCTTCCGTATCTGTCTCCGCCCTCCACCGTATACTGCTTCTGTTATGGCAAAATACTGCCCTGCCGAGGGCAGTAAACTGCTCTACTTGGGCAGAAAACAGAACAGCGCTGGGCAGACATCAAAAACAACATCAAAATAGACAGAAATATTATCTAAAAAGTTTTCAACTATGAATAAAAACGAAGTAAAGTACATTTCAACAGATACAGTATGTACGTTAGCATCCTGCGCCCGCAGCAACACATGCGCCCGTTACGCCACTTATCAGAAGGCACTCGCCGAAGAGGACACCTTCTGCGTGATGAATCACCAACTGCTGAAGGCGGGCGGCGACACCTGTCCCTACTATCTCGTCTCCGAAAAGCAGCTGTGGGCACGAGGCTTCAAGCGCATCTGCGACACCATCCCCTCGGGCAACGCCAAGCATCTGGCGCATAGCACTCCCTACACGGAGCGTCGCTTCTACAAGGCAAAAAACGGCGAGATTCTCATCGAGCCAGAGATGCAACGCACATTGCTCGACATCTTCAGAAGCAAGGGAGCCGACATGAGCGTAGGTTTCGACGGCTACGAAGAGAAGACGGTGCTGGTGGAGAAATAAGCTGGTTTGTCCTTATTCTTTTTGATGCGTGGCAAAGTTAATACTTTTTGTCCAATCCAACAAGTTTTATCGAGTTACTCGATAAAAAGCATTTTTATTCCACCAACCCAAACATCCACAAAGGTATCTTGTTGCCATAGCCCGACTCTATGT
>CAVCDC010000127.1:0-5865 GCA_963600865.1 Firmicutes bacterium CAG:103 | reverse complement strand
CAAGACACGGCTTCTCAATCTCGCTCGCGAGGAGAAGCAAGAGTATATGAAGGTGTTGGTGAGATACCTGCATGAACGTTTGCTATACAGAATATCGGTCAGCACCTACAAAAGTCATTTCTTGTTGAAAGGCAGTTCTTTGCTATTCGCCTTGGATGGTTTCAAAGCCCGTCCGACGATTGACATTGATTTGCTTGGCGAGCGGATAAGCAACGACCAAGAGAATTTACGCAAAGCGTTTCACGACATTTGCTCTATTGTGTGCGAGAAAGACGGAGTAATCTTCGATGCCGATACTCTTGCATTGGAACCGATTGCCGTAGAAAAGAAATATCCCGGCACCTGTGTGAAGATGACAGCCCACTTGGACACTATCATTCAACAGATTTCCATAGATATTGGTTTTGGCGACGTGGTGACCCCTTATCCACTGTCGCTCGACTATCCCTTGCTTCTCGATGATGTTCCACCAGTTGAACTATATGCCTATTCCTTGGAGACATTGATAGCGGAGAAGTTCCATACTATGGTTGACCGTGACGAAAGCAACAGCCGCATGAAGGATTTCTTCGATGTCTATCAGTTATTCACTTGCCATGACATAGATCGCACGTTACTTGCGGAAGCTATTGCCAGTACATTCAAGAACAGAAATACCACTTACTTCGAGGGATTGAAGCTCTTCACTGATGACTTCGCCACAAATCCGACACGCAACATTTGGTGGAAAGCATTCCTCAAGAAGATACGTTGGAAAGAACAGATTGATTTCCCCGTTGTAATGGAGTGCATCAAGGACAATTTGCAGCGATACTGGAATGCAGAATCTCTATCATAGCACGCCTGTCAAATAAATGGGGGAGATACGATTTATCTTGAATAGAATATTTATCAAAGAACAATATGGACTCGTTATTTTTACTTCAGTTTGCATGTTTCATCTTCATGCTCATCAATGCTTTCGCCATTGCAGTCTCTCATCTGCATGTAAGATGGGAGAACAAACGGTATGAGCGTTCACGGTGGATGATATTTGTCGCCTTGATAGGATTGGCCATTCAATATGGTGTGCAAATGGCGTTTGGATTCCGTGCTATGGATGATGATTTGGGGGCGGTAATCAACGTTCTTATATATACTCCATGCTTCTCGCTCATTTCTATGGCAATTTACAATATAGAGGCAACCCATGCCAAACGCAAGAACATGAATTTGGTGTGTGGAATCATTTATGCCGCCATCATTATAGTCTTCTGCATAGGTGTTGCCCTCCATCATAGTCTGCGTGTTGGGGCATGGCTGTATGTGATGCTGGCTCTGTTCTATGGAAGTGTTGCCTATTGCATTTACATGATAGTCCTGGAGATGATAAAGCGTAGAAACATGCTGGAGACGATGGCGGCAACAGACATGTTACCCTATGTGCGATATTCGCGTGCCAGCGTCGTCATCCTTTGCCTTGCATCTCTTGTCATGCCTTTTGCCATCCTTTCCACCACCTTATTATTTATAGTGGGTCCCATAGTGCTGCTTGCCTTGTTGTTTTTCAACATTACATTCGTGTCCCTTGTGAGCAATTATGTTCCGACCGAAGAGCTCTTGGACAAGGAAGAAGAGAGCAAAAGTTCGGCCAAGGGAAGAATGATGAAATATGGGGGAGCATGGTTACGTTTTGGAAAGCGACAGGACTCTGCGAGTACCGGTACAGAATCTTTACAACAAAGGATTCCGGAAGAGCGTGTAGCCTTTATCCAAAATAGCCTTGACGAATGGTGTTCGGATTTAGGATATAAGGATAGCACGGTGAATATGCTGACCCTTTCTCGTACACTTCACATCTCCAAGGAAGAATTGTCTGCATTCTTCGAACAGTGCATGAAGTCCACATTCAGAATATGGCTCAGTGAGATACGTTTCAATGCGGCAAAGAAGATGATGTTGGAATATCCAGACTATAGCAACGACATTGTTTCTGCAGAATGTGGATTCTCTTCCCGAACCTATCTGTATCGAGTTTTTAAGTCAAAGGAGGGTTGTACCCCTACCGAATGGAGAGATAAACAGACTACAAACGTAGCCCAAAATGAGAAAGCGTAGGCCTAATCATTTGTTGTAAAATACCAAAGAAAAACAAAAATTTATTATCAAACTACCCCAAAAAGGTGTCGCTTTCCTACGAATGCGACACCTTTTTGGTAGGAAGTAGACACATGAACAGGGCAAGTGGACACCCTTTTTTGATGAAAAACACTATTTTTGCAACATGAAAGAAATATTCGAAGCAATGTCAAGAACAGAATTAACTCTGTTTATTATAGGAATATTTGTGCTCATTATAGGCGTCGTCTTCGCATTTGCTATGATACATGAGTACAAGATGTATCTTGAGAAACATCACAAGGCTCGCTATAGCTTCTGTGATTTTATCAAGAGGGAACGCTTTTATATATATTTGTTCCTTGCATCCATATTCATCATGATGACAAATCTCTTGTATTTCTTGGAGTGAGTATCTACTCTGATGGATAATTCGGCTTTATGGTGGCTGTTCATCCTATAGTTTGAGAAATCTCCTTATCTTTACGATTAAAATAAAACGAATAAATATGGGAAATTATTTGACAGCACAAATTAGACTATTGATGGCAATACTTGCTATGATTCTTCCATTTTCGGTAGCAAAAGTGGAAGCAAATGACAAGGTGCAATCAGATTCGCAAGGCTGGTATGTCGGCATCGAGGGTGGAATGCCTTTCGGGCTCTCCACGTTTTCAAGTTTTGGACATGACAAAACTCGGTTGGGCTGGAGTGCCGGCATATATGGTGGCTATCGTTTCAATTCCATCTTTTCGGCGGAACTGTCTGCCAAGTATGGAGAGATGAACTTGGCTGCACAAGACTGCTGTGTAGAACGTAACTATTGGCTTGGAAGTGACGGGGTGCTCTACAAAGCGAGCGTCTTGGGCATGGATAGTTGGGAGTATGCCAATTTGAAAAGCCATGTCAAGATGGGGCAATATGGAGCGAGAGTCAATGTCAACCTTTTGGGATTGTTCCACCGGACAGCCAACAGTAGATGGGAAGTAGCCGTTTCACCTCATATATATGCGGTGACCACCCAGGCTGATATTCGCACAATAGCCGACGATGCAGAGGTTTCGGAGGGGTCTACCAACTGGCATTTCGGTTATGGCGCAGATTTGCAGGTTGGCTACCAACTCACCTCTTGCCTGAAACTGAGCATCTATTCGGGCTTGACTCGTCTCACGGGCAGTCGCATGGATGGAATGCCAAAGCATCTGCATAAGAACAACTTCGTTTGGGAAAGTGGCATCCGGTTGGGATTCAATCTCTCAAAAAAGAAGAAAACAGTTCAAGCCACACCGATTTCACAAACTATTGTTCCACAACAAGAAACAACTCCTTCGGAGGAGGCCGGTCAGAAAGAAACCGTGGATAAGGCAGAGACAAAAGTTGTTGAGCAAGGTATTGCTGAAACTGCAAAGACGACATTCCCTGTTATATATTTCTTGTTCAATAGTATCAATATTAACCAAAGCGAGGAGCCTAAGTTGAATGATATTCTCAAAACATTGAAAGAGAACCCGAATATGAAGGTGACGGTAACGGGTTGGTGCGACACCAAAGGCAGCTTGGCTGTCAACAAGCGAATGTCTTGCCAGCGTGCCGAAGGCGTAAAGGCTTGGCTTGTGAAGAAAGGCATAGAGGCGAGTCGCATCTCGACTGCGGGAAATGGAAGCGACGATACTCAAGATGCAGAGAAAGCTCGCAGAGTTGAGACAATAGATATTCAAAATCAGTAACCCATAAAACAAGATAAGATGAAAACAAACAGAATATTTAATATTTGGTTATGGGTGCTGTTGTGCGTCCCATGCCTGTTGGCCAGTTGCGACCATGATGTTCACAACGGAGAGGATGAAGGCGGATTGTCGGTATTTCTCGCTTGGGCAGACCAAGCCGACCAAGGAACGGAAGTAAAGGATGTGAAGCTGTGGTTATTCAATGCCAAGGATGGTTCAATCGTAGAGGAAAAGCATTATGGCAATGCCAAGGAAGTGGCAAGTCAACGGTTCCAACTGCCCGAAGGTAGTTACTACATTCTTTCCACCATAAACCTCACTGAGCCGTTCACCATCAATGGGTCAACAAACTTGTCCAATTGGAGCAACATCCAGATAGGTTTGACCAATCCTAAGGACGTGAAGCACAATGCCTATTTCGGCGTGACCGAGGTGAAGATAGACAACAAGAGCAATAACTATGTGGCGAAAGTCCCTGTCAAGAGCGTGCTTGCCGAACTCACCGTCATCATCGAGAATGTACCCCAAGGCACGAAGATGATTGGCATGGCGTTGGATCCAGCCACATGTCTGTTCCCAATGCAGAAGAATAGCGACGGCAACTATGGCTTGCCAAGCGCGGACCCAGCAGAAGTGGAACTCCCTACCATCTTGGAAACCGAGATGACCATACAGTCGGGAATCATCCGTCTGATGCCGACCATACGAGGCAGTTCTGGCTCTCACATCTATCTCTGCCTCACCCTTCCTGGCGGAACAAGACAAGAGTTTGACATCACCGCCCCAGCGATGAAGGCAGGAGGGAAATATGAGTTGCGGCCCAAATACCATGAGATGCAGCCCAAGATGAACCTTGACGCTACCATCAACAATTGGAAAGACCTCACGGATGAAGTAGAAATAAAATAATAACGTTTAAAATATTTTGTATGATGAAAAAGATGACAAAGATGACAAAGTTTTTCGTCCTTGCACTCTTGGCAAGCGCAATGATATCGTGCAGCACGGACGACACGACCTCTTCCACACAGAGCGACAAGGTCGCAGTGCAGTTTATTGGTGGCATCAAGGTAAGCACTCGTGCCATTGACCAGACATGGACGGACGGGGACAAAATAGGTATCTTCATGACAACGGCTGGCGAGACGCTTGCAGCCGCCAACATCAGCGAAGGAGTGGACAACGTGGCTTACCAGAAAGGCGAAGGCGATCGTTTCACTCCTGTCAGTGGCGGCAAGACCGTCTACTTCCCGATTGACGGAAATGTAGATTTCTATGCTTACTATCCGCAGGCCACTGTCAACGACTACAAGGTGGCTCTCAACGTGGCCGACCAAACGAACCAGGAAGCCATCGACTTCATGTATGCCAAGACAGCCAAACGCAACAAGTCCAATCCGACGGTAGAGCTGGCTTTCAGCCATCAGTTGTCGAAACTCATCTTTGACATTCAGCCTGGTGACGGTCTCACTCAGGAAGACCTTGCCAATCTGACCATCAAGGTGAAAAGTCAGAACACCACGGCTACCTACAACCTTGCCGATGGAACCATCTCCAATGAAGGCACTTCCGCCGACATCACGATGCACACCACCACGGCTGGCAAGAAATACGAGGCCATCCTGCTCCCTACCACAGAAGCAAGTCGAGTGATAGAGTTTGACCTCAACAACGGCCACGACGCTCCTTTTGTTTGGACAATGCCCACCCAACTGGATGGCGGCAGCAAGTATTACTATACTGTAGTAAAACTGAGCCGAACAGCTGCGGAGGTTTCCGGCACCATCGAACATTGGAACCCGGTGACTGACGACACAGAGCATATCGCAAAGTAACAATCACATAAAAATCAAAGAATATGAAGACTTTTAATTTCTTATATATTGCAGCCACAGCCTTGCTGTTTGCTGCTTGCGCTAATGAAGACGCAGGACAGGACTACAACAGTCCTGTCGCTGCAACAGTTGTTGCCGACATTTCCAGCAGTGTCAATACTCGTGGTACGGCAGACAACAACGAATGGACGGCAGGCGACGCCATT
>CAVCDC010000126.1:0-6179 GCA_963600865.1 Firmicutes bacterium CAG:103 | reverse complement strand
CTCGCTTCATCAAGAACTTCAAGAAGTACGAGACCAACGAGGCTGGTAAGGCTCTCGTTGCTGCTGGTCCTCAGCTCTAATCTTGACTGTGTCTACCGACATAAGGCAAGGAAAAAGGACTATCCGCAACAACGGATAATCTCCATATTACATAGAATCCCGTTCCTCATGCGAGGAGCGGGATTTTTCTATCTACCCCTCTTCTGCATGATAACAATCACTAAACAAACTTAAAATTGAGTGGTAAATTCCATATTTTGCATAATAAAGTATACAAAATGGGCTATATTTGAAGAATTCTACGTAAATTTGCATCCAAAAATAAATTACGCGTAATGAATAGGAAGTTATCTGCTTTCATCCTGCTGGCTACAGCGGGTCTCTCGTTGTCGTCTTGTCTCAGCAATACAGACGACAGCTCATCTACAACCTACTACCACGATGCCGCCATCACGAGTTTCTCTCTCGGCTCGATGGATAAATACGGACGGAATAAGAAGAATACTGCCGACTCCATCATGAAGGGTGCCGTTACTGGGTCTAACTATAGTTTTACCATCGACCAGAACACGCATGAAATCTACAACCCCGATTCTCTTCCGATGAATACGAGGATTGCGGCTGTCCTTGCCACTATCTCTGCCAAGAACAGCAGCTATATACAGCTCATATACAATGGTGCGACAGAAGACTCCTTGGTATGGTACAGTAGTAGCGACTCTATCAACTTCGACAAGATCAATGCCAACAAGTCTATCCGTGTGTATGCACAGGATGCCACTGCTTATGCAGACTATAAGGTGAAGATCAATATCCACACCCAGGTGCCCGACACCTTTATCTGGCGTTCTACTGCAGAGATGAATGCTGAACTGGCTGCCCTTACGGACACGATGAAGGCTGTCACCCTTGGCGGTAAGGTGTTCGTTTTCGGCAAGAAGGCGAATGACGATGCTGTGAAGATTTATTCAAGCACTGATGGCGCATCTTGGAGTAATGTGACTCCTACCGTCGACTTGGGCAAGGATGCCGTGAGCAATGTGGTGTCCTGCGATGGTGCCATCTATGTGCTGAATACCAATACACATATCTTACTCAAGTATACGGAAGCGGGCAATTGGACTACAGTGTCTCCATCCGTAGACACTCGCTTGGCACGCCTCGTGGGTAGCAGCAACCAGTGCCTCTTCGCCTATACTGCCGACAGCAACGGTGTTCCCACCGGTATCTTGGTTTCCAAGGACTATGGCGTTACATGGCAAGAGGACAACATCGCCAAAACTTCTTCGGCAGACAAACTGCCCGTGAACAGTCTCAACATGGTTTCCTCTATCGTCCGCTCTGCCAACAATGTAGAGAACGTACTGCTCGTAGGTGCCGCCAATAGCGGGACGAGAAGTGCGGAATGGATGCGCTCTATCGACCTTCAGGAAACAGGCGAGATAGACGAGAAGTGGCGCATGGTGGAATATGACAAAAACTCTTCTACCGCTATTCTTCCCAATTTCAGCAAGTTGGCTGTCTGCGAGCGTGCTGACAGTGCCGGCTATGTTGCCTTGGGAACGAATGGGTATTTGTATGAGACCATCGACGGCGGTGCTTCATGGTCTGTTGACTCTGTGGCAAGCAGAGCTATCGGTCGACTGGACTTCGATGACAGCAAGCCTTTTGCCTTCACTACCGTCAAGCAGACAAGTAAGGCTCCCGACGGAACAGACTACCAGTCCTATATCTATTGGCTCATCAACAACGGCAACGTATGGGTGGGACGATACAACAAGGACGGATGGAAGCGCCAAGACTAACGACCTCGTCTGTCAGATATAAAACGATCATATATATAAAGGTATATATTCATAAGATATATATAATAAGGTATATATAATATAAGGTGTAACCATGCGCAAACTTCTCTTCATGATATTGCTGACCCTCGTCTCTGCCACTACGACAAGTGCGCAGGATGACCCGCAGTATAGGATGGAGGTAGGAGCTGGCGGTGGACTTGTCACCTACGAGGGTGACTTCAACGGCAACCTGTTCCGTAACATGCAACCCCTCGGAACCATTGTGGGAAGATATAACTTCGACCCCTACAAAGCCCTTAAGTTGGGCGTGAGCATGGGTACTCTCAAAGGCTCTTCCGACAATGTGAAGACCTACTATCCCGATTACGAGACGGAGAAGTACAGCTTCAGCAACACGCTCGTCGATGCAAGCCTGGTCTTCGAATACAACTTCTGGCCTTACGGCACAGGACGTGACTACCGGGGTGCCAAGCGTGTCACGCCCTTCATCTTCGGAGGCTTCGGCGCTACCTTCGTCAAGGGCAACGGCAAGAATGTCTTTACCGGCAACCTGCCCTTGGGTCTCGGCGTGAAGTTCAAGGCTTCCGAACGCCTCAATGTAGGCATCGACTGGGCGATACACTTCTCGTTGAGCGACGACCTCGACGGGGTGAAAGACCCCTATGGCATCAAGAGCAGCGGCATCTTCAAGAACACCGACTGCTATTCAGTACTGCAAGCCACCATCACATACAGCTTCAGTGCCAAATGTATAACCTGTAACAAAGAGTAATGGCAAACGACTTGGACATGACAAGAATACCTCGCCACATAGCTATCATCATGGATGGCAACGGGCGATGGGCTACGGAACGGGGCAAGGAACGAAGCTACGGCCACCAGGCTGGAGTGGACACGGTGAGACGCATCACCTCTGAGTGTACTCGCTTGGGAGTGAAGTACCTTACCCTCTATACGTTCTCTACGGAAAACTGGAACCGCCCCGCCGACGAGATAGCTGCCCTCATGGGACTGGTGCTTACCTCGTTGGAAGACGAGATATTCATGAAGAATAATGTGCGCTTCCGTGTCATCGGCGACATCGGACGACTGCCCCAGCAGGTGCAGGACAAGTTGCAGCAGACCATGGACCATACGGCGAAGAACGACACCATGACGATGGTCGTGGCTCTGAGCTACTCTTCGAGATGGGAAATCATGAAGGCAATGAAGCAGACCGTCAAGGAAGCCATGGAGAAGGGTGCTGACTACGAGAGTGTGGAGAAGATGCTGACGGAGGAGAACTTCGAGCGGCACTTGGAGACCAACTTCATGCCCGACCCCGAACTGCTGATAAGGACGGGCGGGGAACTGCGCATCAGCAACTACCTGTTGTGGCAGATAGCCTACTCCGAGTTGTATTTCTGCGATACATATTGGCCTGACTTCAATGAGGAAGACCTCCACAAGGCGATAGCCAACTACCAGGCTCGTCAGCGACGCTTCGGCAAGACGGAGGCTCAGGTGGAAGTGGAAGAAAGTAAATAGGAAAGTGATAAGAAAGAGAGATTACACATATACATACATCAAGGTTAAATGAACAAGACCAGAAAGACTTTTGTCCTGCTCTGTAGCATGACAGCGCTTATGCAGATGCAGGCACAAGATAAGATCATACATCCCGACATCTCCTATGCCGGAACACCTCGTACCCTTACCATCGGCGGTATCGGTGTCTCTGGAGTGGAGGGCTATGAAGACTATGTACTCACGGGTATCTCAGGACTGTCGGTAGGTGACCGGATAGAGATTCCTGGCGATGCCATTACCAATGCCGTCAAACGCTATTGGAAGCATGGTCTCTTCTCTAATGTGGCTATCGCTGCCGACTCTATCGTGGGCGAGAAACTCTACCTGCATATCTATCTGTCTGTACGTCCGCGCATCTCCACCATCAACTATGTGGGTCTGAAGAAGAGCGAGCGCGAGGACATGGAGCAGAAGTTGGGTATGGTGAAGGGTACTCAGGTGACTCCTAACATGCTGGACCGTGCCAAGATCCTTGCCAAGAAGTATTTCGACGACAAGGGCTTCAAGAATGCTGACATCCAGATTCTCCAGCGCGACGATGTGGCTAACAAGGGTCAGGTCATCCTTGACGTAGTGGTCGATAAGAAGCAGAAGACGAAGGTTCACAAGATTACCATCGAGGGCAACGAAAAACTCTCTGACAAGAAGATCAAGGGTACGCTCTTCACGAAGGGTGCCTTTGCCAAGACACATGAGGCTGGCAAACTTTCCAACATCTTCAAGTCGAAGAAGTTTACTCCCGAGCGTTGGAAAGAGGATAAGCAGAAGCTCATCGACAAGTACAACGAATATGGTTACCGTGATGCTCAGATCTTGGAAGACAGTGTGAGCAACTACGACGAGAAGCATGTCAATGTATACGTGAAGGTAGAGGAGGGCAAGCAGTATTTCCTCCGCAATGTGACATGGGTGGGCAACACGGTCTATTCTACCGACTACCTCAATGCCGTGCTCGGCATGAAGAAGGGTAACGTCTACAACCAGAAGCTCCTCCGCAAGCGCTTGAACGAGGATGACGATGCTGTGGGCAACCTGTACTACAACAATGGTTATGTGTTCTCGAACATCAACCCTGCCGAGATCAATATCGACGGCGACTCCATCGACCTTGAGATGCGTGTGACGGAAGGTCCGCAGGCTTACTTGAGCCATATCCGCATTAGTGGTAACACTCGCCTCTATGAGAACGTGGTGCGCCGTGAGTTGCGTACCAAACCGGGCGATCTCTTCTCCAAGGATGCTGTCATGCGTTCTATCCGTGAGTTGGCTTCCATGGGACATTTCGACCCTGAGAAGATCAACCCGGACATCAAACCCAAGTACGAGGACGGAACGGTTGACATTAACTATCAGTTGGAGCAGAAGAGCAACGACCAGATCGAGTTCTCCCTCGGTTGGGGACAGACGGGTGTCATCGGACGTGTAGGACTGAAGCTCAACAACTTCTCTATGCGCAACCTCTTCAGAAAGAACAAGGAGCACCGTGGCATCATGCCTATCGGTGACGGCGAGGTGCTGAGCATCGGTGCACAGACCAACGGTACCTACTACCAGTCGTACAACGTGAGCTACTCTACCAACTGGTTTGGTGGCAAGCGTCCTATCCAGTTCAGTGTGGGTGCATACTACAGCAAGAGTACGGATGTGTCAAGCAACTACTACAACAGTGCTGCCATGACCAACTACTATAGTTATATGTACGGATATGGCAATAGTTACTACAACAACTACGAGAACTACTACGATCCGGACAAGTACATCCAGATGTTTGGTGTCAGCTTGGGATGGGGCAAGCGCCTCCGTTGGCCTGACGATTACTTCACGCTGTCGTTGCAGTTGGCTTACCAGCGCTATATGATGAAGAACTGGAGCTATATGTTGATGCAGAACGGTAACGCCAACAACCTCAACTTTACCATCTCGCTCAACCGTACCTCTACGGACAACCAGCTCTTCCCACGCCGCGGTTCTGAGTTTGAGGCAAGTGTCAACCTTACTCCGCCATGGAGCTTGTTCAACAACAAGGACTATGAGCACCTTGCCACCAACAGCCATTCTGCTACCTATGCCGAGGAACAGCAGGAGAAGTACCGCTGGATAGAGTACCACAAGTGGAAGTTCAAGTCGAAGACTTATACCGCGCTCAGCGGCGGTCAGAAGTGCTTTGTGCTCATGACACGTGTAGAACTCGGTTTGCTCGGTTCTTACAACAAGTATAACAAGAGTCCTTTCGAGACTTACTATGTCGGTGGTGACGGTATGAGCGGTTACTCTTCTTACTACGGCGAGGAGACCATCGGTCTGCGTGGTTATGAGAACGGTACCGTGTCGTATAGCAACAGCACGGGTTACTATGCCTATGCTTACGACCGCTTCACTCTTGAGTTGCGTTATCCGTTCCTGCTCGGCAACACCACCATCTACGGTCTTGGATTCGTGGAGGCTGGTAATGCCTGGTATGACACCAAGGACTTCAACCCCTTCAGCATGAAGCGTTCTGCTGGTCTCGGTGTACGTATCTACTTGCCTATGGTGGGTCTGATGGGTATCGACTGGGCTTACGGTTTCGACTACGTGAACAGCAGCGGCACCACGAAGAGAGGTGGAAGCCAGTTCCACTTCGTGCTCGGACAAGAGTTCTAAGTGATGAGTGAAGAGTGAAGAACGAAGAGTGAAGAATCCAATACCCACAAAGGCTGTTGTCTTAACTCCTTTAACTTCTAAAAAGATAGAAACATGAAAAAGGTAATATTGATGCTCGTGATGGCTGTAGCAGCCATCACGGCAAATGCACAGAAATAT
>CAVCDC010000125.1:0-6197 GCA_963600865.1 Firmicutes bacterium CAG:103 | reverse complement strand
CGAATCCCTGCTTGCCCGTCTGACAGAAGAGGCAGTTCATCTTGCAGCCCACCTGAGAGGACACACAGAGCGTGGCGCGGTCCTTGTCGGGGATATAGACCGTCTCCACAAACTTGCCCGAGCGGGTAGGGAAGAGATACTTGATGGTGCCGTCCACCGAGTGCTGTGCGTCGGAATATTCGAAGCATCCTATTTCGTATTCCTGGGCGAGCTTGGCACGGTTGGCTTTCGAGATGTTGGTCATCTCGTCGATGCTCTTCACGTGCTGTTCATAGAGCCATTTCGCCATCTGCCCACCTGTGAAAGCGGGCATGCCCAAGTTCTTTGCTACTTGCTTCAGTTCGGGCAGCGTCAACCCAAGTAGATACTTCTTTTCTTTGTTCATATTTCTTCTTCTACCATATTTTCACTTGCAAAGATACTTCTTTTTGGCGAAAAAGTATTAACTTTGCCACATATTTTATAAATTATCATCGTAATATGAGAGAAAAAATAGACATTTTCTTGCCCTATGGTGTCTGGGAAGCGTCTCAGGACGGTCTGCTCAGCCTGCGTGAGGACAAGACAGTGCAACATATTTACCTGTTGGTGAACAGTGCGGTTGCCTCCAGCACACAGGTGCCCGAGGGCTGTACTTTTATTGTGATAGACCGTTTGGAGGCGTCCAACACAGTAGTGAGTATTGCAGAGAATGCTGAGTCCGACTATGTATTGGTGTGTACACGGGATACCTCTATCGTTTGGGGACTCTACAGTTTAGATCGTTTTCTTCGTGTGGCAAGCGACACTGGGGCTGTGATGGTGTATTCTGACCACTATGCCAAGGCTGACGGCGAACTACTTAAACATCCGGTCATTGACTATCAGGAAGGTAGTCTTCGTGATGACTTCGATTTCGGCAGTCTGTGGCTTGTCAAGACACAGTCTCTCAAGGACTATGCGGCACGCCAGAATCGCATCGACTATCAGTATGCGGGACTTTATGACCTTCGTCTCTACTTGAGTCGCCACGGCATGCTGTTCCATCTTGACGAATATCTCTATACCGAGGTGGAACTCGACACTCGCAAGAGCGGCGAGAAACAGTTTGACTATGTGAACCCTCGCAACCGTGAGGTGCAGGTAGAGATGGAGAAAGCATGCACGTATCATCTTGACAAGGTGGGCGCCTTGTTGGACACGCATTTCTATAGACAACCCGATTTCTCTGAGCAGGAGTTCGAATATGAGGCAACGGTGGTCATTCCGGTATTCAACCGCGAGAAGACGATAGCGGATGCCGTAGAGAGTGCCCTTGCTCAGAAGACAAGTTTCAGATTTAATGTCATCGTAGTAGACAACCACTCCACCGACCGGACTGGTGAGATACTCGAAGACATGATACGCTGTCAGCAGGAGAAGTCTCGTTCTTTGAGGTCACCGCAACTTTTTCATATCATACCGGATCGCCATGACTTGGGCATTGGCGGCTGCTGGAACGTGGCAGTCAATAGTCCGCAGTGTGGCAAATTCGCTGTTCAGCTTGACAGTGACGACCTCTATTCCTCGCCCAAGACGCTGCAGAAGATTGTGGATGCTTTTCACAAGCAGAAGGCAGCGATGGTCATAGGCTCCTACCGGATGTGCGACTTCGACCTGAATACACTGCCGCCGGGCATCATCGATCATAGAGAGTGGACTGAAGAAAATGGTTGTAACAATGCGTTGCGTATCAACGGACTGGGCGCACCACGAGCTTTCTTTACTCCCTTGGTGCGCCAGATGCAGTTCCCCAATACGTCGTATGGTGAGGACTATGCACTCGGACTGGCTTTCTCACGCCGTTACCGCATCGGTCGTATCTATGACGAACTGTATCTCTGCCGTCGCTGGGGTGGCAATAGCGATGCGGCATTGAGCATAGAGAAGGTCAATGCCAACAACCTCTACAAGGACCGGCTGCGTACCATGGAACTGAAGGCTCGCCAGCAGATGTTGCAGGGTAAGGTGGACATCATGGATACCAGCAGTCTCTCACGATTCTTCAACAGACAGTTGGAGTTGTGGGACGATGCTCGCCGCCGTTTCCGCGAACTGAAGCACGTAGAGACACGCACTCTTTCCGACCAACTGAAACTGCAGTTCAACCCCGCCCGCATCGTAAGTACAGGGGCTAATATCGACAAGAAGAGTCTGGGCGAACGCCCTTGCTTCCTTTGTGACAAGAACCGCCCCAAGGAGCAGATGTCCAAACCTATAGGTGAGCATTTCCTGCTGTTGGTCAATCCCTTCCCCATACTCCCCGTTCACTTTACCTTGCCTTGTCGTAAGCATACCCCGCAGGCTGTTCTTAAGAATTACAGTGAGATGCATCGCTTTCTGAACGAGCATGGCGAGATGATGGTCTTTTACAATGGACCGAAGTGTGGAGCCTCGGCACCCGATCACATGCACTTCCAGGCAGGAACCAGTGGCATACTCCCTCTGCAGACCTGTTGGCAGCGTCTCTGCCGCAACCTTACTGAGGTGGTGGCGCTCAACGCCGAGGAGCGGATTGCCGTGGTCAATGACTTCTTAGTGCCTGCCTTTGTCATTATCTCCAAGAGCGAGGAGGGTGATGCCGCCCTGTTCCGTCGCCTGTACAAGGCGATGCCTGTAAGGGGTAATGAGACAGAACCAATGATGAACATCGTGGCATGGCGCAAGGATGACGAATACATCAGTGTGGTGATTCCTCGTGAGAAACACCGTCCTGAGGCTTATTTCGCCGAGGGTGATGCACAGGTGCTTGTCTCGCCTGGTGCTCTCGATATGGCTGGATTGGTCATTACGCCTCGCGAGATAGATTTCAACCGACTGACAGTCGACTCTGCATCGGCTCTCATCAGAGAGTGCGGTGTCAGCATAGAGAAATTGCAGACCATCGTGGCGCGGTTGAAAGCCCAGGGAGAGACGGACAGTCTCACTACGCTCTCGGCACTCTATGCCAATGGTAAACAACCAGATGTCACGGTGGGTATCGTGAGTGGACAGAAGATACATTTTTCGCTCAACAAACCTTACATTGCCAAGGGAACGGTCGTGACGGGTGAACAGGAGGTGGAGTTCTGCGAAGGCGGTGTGCTGTGGAATGGCAACCAATATAGCATGCTTACCTTCCATCCTGAGTCGGCAGAGGCTTCCTTCTCGCTGAGCGATGTCACCATAGGTGTCAACTTCCATTGGGAGCGCAAGGAGACGCAGACTTTCCTTGGGACGCTTCGTTTTGTCGTGGAGGCGGACAGGATATGTGCCATCAATCAGTTGCCTGTAGAGAAATACCTTGAGAGTGTCATCAGCAGTGAGATGAGTGCTACGTCGAGCCTCGAACTGCTCAAGGCTCATGCCGTCATCTCTCGCTCGTGGCTCTTGGCGCAAATCAACAAACGGCACGATGTTGCGCGCAACGGCAATGGCTTCTTCTCCTTCACCAAGACGGATGACACTCTCGTCAGATGGTACGACCGTGAGGACCATACCATCTTCGATGTTTGTGCCGATGATCATTGTCAACGTTATCAGGGCATTACGAAGGAAACATCGCCTCAGGTGGCTGAGGCTGTGCGCCAGACCAAGGGACAGGTGCTTCTTGATGGTGATGAGATATGTGACGCACGCTTCTCTAAGTGCTGCGGTGGTATGACGGAGGAGTTCCAGTATTGTTGGGAGGATACGCCGAAGAGCTACCTTACTGCAGTAAGAGATATGGTCTTGGGAGTGAAAAATGAAGAGGGAAGAGTGAAGAATCCAACGGCTTGTATTGTTGGAATTTCTTCAGAAAGTTCTGTATCAGAAAAGCAAGATGATTCTTCACTCTTCACTCTTCCCTCTTCCCTTCAAGACGAAGCAACAGCCGAGGCTTGGATTCGCTCCAATCCCCCTGCTTTCTGTAACACGAGTGACAAGAAGGTGCTCTCTCAGGTGCTGAACGACTACGACCAGGAGACTGCCGACTTCTATCGCTGGACAGTTACACTCTCACAGGAAAAACTGCAACAGCTCATTGCCGACAAGTTGAAGATGGACTTCGGTAAGATTATCGATATGAAAGCCCTTGAGCGCGGAAAGAGCGGCAGAATCAGCAAACTCCAGTTTGTGGGGACAGAAAAGACCTTTGTCATCGGCAAGGAACTGGAGATACGCCGCACGCTGAGCGATACCCATCTCTACAGCTCTGCCTTTGTGGTAGACCGGTATGATGTCGATGAGCAGGGTGTTCCACAGCGCTTTGTACTGACTGGCGCAGGATGGGGACATGGCGTAGGACTTTGCCAGATTGGTGCTGCCATGATGGGTGAGGAAGGCTATAGCTATGATGCCATCCTCTTGCACTACTATCGTGGTGCAGAAATCAAAAAACTATATAAGTAAACCATAAAAAATGAGTAATATGAACAAACGGAATCCATGGTTTTGGATTCCGACCCTTTATTTTGCAGAGGGACTGCCCTATGTCATAGTGACAGCCCTCTCCGTAGTGATGTACATGCAGTTGGGTCTTACTGATACCGAGGTGGGACTTTACACAGGGTGGCTCTCTCTCCCCTGGGTCATCAAGCCCTTCTGGAGTCCTTTTGTCGACCTGCTGAAGACCAAGCGTTGGTGGGTGCTTACCATGCAGGCACTCATCGGTGCCTCCCTTGCTGGCATCGCTTTCTCGCTTCCTACGGCGTTTTGGTTTCAGGCTACGATGTGCTTCTTCTTCCTCATAGCCTTCAGTAGTGCCACGCACGACATCTCGGCTGACGGATTCTATATGATGGAACTTGACGAGCATACGCAGACCAAGTTTGTCGGCCTCCGCAATACATTCTATAGGATAGCTGTCATCTTTGTCAATGGTTTGTTGGTGATGGTGGCTGGTGTGCTGCAGGTGATGTTTCGTGACAGGATACGCTTCTCATGGGCTCTCATCTTCTACGGTCTTGCTGGTCTCTTCATTGCGTTGTGGCTTTACCATTCGCGCTTTATGCCCCATCCTGAGGAGGATGTGCTGCAGCGTCGCACTTTCAAGGAGGTGGCTCATGAACTGGTCAATATGCTGCGTACCTTTTTCCAGAAGTTCAGTTTCTCGCAGACCGTCTTTGTGCTGCTCTTCCTCTTGTTCTACCGCTTCCCTGAGGCTCTTCTCAACACGATGACGAAGACGTTTATCCTCCGTCCCCATTCGCAGGGCGGACTTGGACTGTCTCCCCAGGAGTATGGCTTCGCCAATGGCACGGTGGGACTTATCGGTCTTTTGTTGGGTGGTATCATCGGTGGTATCCTTGTCAGCCGCGACGGCATGAAGAAGTGGTTGTGGCCTATGGTGTGTGCCCTTACCTTGCCCGATGCGGTCTATGTCTATCTGAGTTATGCGCTCAACAGCAACCTCTTTGTTGTCTCCTTCTGCCTCTTTATAGAGCAGTTCGGCTACGGCTTGGGCTTCACCGTTCTCACTCTCTATATGCTGTATTACAGTCAGGGAAAGTTCAAGACTTCCCATTACTCCATCTGTACGGGTATCTCTTTCCTTGGACTGATGCTCCCTGGCATGCTCTCGGGCTATCTGAAGGATATGGTGGGCTACCGTCATTTCTTTATCATAGTCATGGGCTGTTGCGCCATCACGTTCCTTGTCACAGCCTTCCTGAAGATTGATCCCGATTTCGGTAAGAAGAAATAAGGCTTTTATAGAAGGCAAGGAGTTAAGAAGTTAAAGGAGCTAAGACAATCTTTTGAGAAGACAAGAAACTCCGTGAAGAAACAAAAAACTCCCACAGGATTGATGCCTGTGGGAGTTTTTTGTGTAACGCTATGAATCAATTACCAGATATGTGTACGTTTCTCTGGGAAGAGGTAATTCTTGTCGCCCCATTTTACGTCGTAGAGCTCGTACCAGCGGTCGCAGTTCATCGTGGTACCAAGAATGCGGGTATAGTTGTTGGCATGCGTGTCGGTAGCTAAGTCTTCTATTATTGTTTTCGTTTTTTCCTTGATGCGCCATATGTTGGCAAAAGCCTGAAAGAATCTTTTCTGCTGTTTGACAAGCTCGTCACCGTAATATCCCTGCTGTGTCATTTTGGTGGTGTAGAGCTGTAGAGCCAACTCTAATCCTCCGATGTCAGCAATGTTCTCGCCAAGTGTCTTCTCGCCTTTGGCGAAGACATTGCCTGGACAGTCTATGTATCCAGGAAGAT
>CAVCDC010000124.1:0-6207 GCA_963600865.1 Firmicutes bacterium CAG:103 | reverse complement strand
TTCACTCTTCACTCTTCGTTCTTCACTCTTCACTCTTCGTTCTTCACTCTTCACTTAATTTGGGGTTGTTCTTATGCCTTTCGCTGTCCCTTTTCGTCTTCTTTTCAAAACTTTTTTGGAGTTCTTCCGTAAGGTCTACACCCGTCTGGTTAGCTAAGCAGATGAGTACCCAGAGTACATCTGCCATCTCTTCTCCGAGATTAGGAGATTCGCCTTTCTTGAAGCTTTGGTCGCCGTATTTGCGGGCAATGACACGTGCCAATTCACCTACTTCTTCCGTGAGACAAGCCATATTGGTAAGTTCACTGAAATAGCGAACGCCATATGTCTTTATCCATTCATTTACAGCCTCTTGTGCTTCTTTGATGGTCATGCTTTTCTGTTTGTGGTTTGTTATGTCTGTTATTTTTCAAAAGTTTCCATCAAGAACATGACAATATATGCAATGGCTAAGATGATTAATATGACCAGGCATATTATCTTGAAGCAAACGTAAATGCGGTTTTTCCCTTTGTACTTAGTAGCCAAAAGGATGCCAATCAGGATTAGAAACCAACTGATTGCATTTAAATCGTCGCTTTCATGAAATTTGTCCACAACTTTTCCGGCTACGCCAAGTCCTAAACAGATAGAAGATATAATCTCTTTGAGTTTCCCAATCATCTCTTTGTGCTTTAAAGGGTTTGTCTTATTCTTTGTTGTGTGTGTCCATACAGATGGTTACAGGTCCGTCGTTCAGCAATTCTACCTTCATGTCGGCTCCAAATTCGCCAGCGTATACTTCTTTTCCGAGAGCGTTGGAAAGTTCCTTGCAGAAGCTTTGGTATAGTGGAATGCTTGTCTCGTGCTTGGCTGCTCTTATCCAACTGGGGCGATTGCCTTTTTTATAGCTTGCGAATAGTGTAAACTGGCTGACAACCAATATGTCTCCCTGGACATCCATGATCGATCGGTTCATTACATGGTTCTCATCATCGAAAACGCGTAGTCCGATAACCTTTCTTACAAGCCAGTTGATGTCCTCTTCGGTGTCGCTTTCCTCTATGCCAAGAAGGATGAGATATCCCTGTTGAATGGAGGATTTTACTTGACCTCCAATGGTTACGGAGGCATGGCTTACGCGTTGTATTACGATTCTCATTTAGCGCTTTTATTCGTTTTTGCTTTAATCTACTGCAAATATACAACAATTATTTGAAATGTTGGCTCTTTTTCTTTTATTTATTTTGTGTCTCGTTCTTTTCTTCAAAGTATTGGGTTAGAATGGAGGCTTTGTGAGCCCCAATCACAGCAGCAAGGTCATCCAAACTTGCTTCTTTTATCTTCTTTACGCTCTTGAATTTCTCAAGTAATACCTCTTTTGCTTTTGGCCCTATGCCTTTGATGTCGTCTAATTCTGAGTGTAGGGCATGCTTGCTGCGTTTGTCCCTGTGGAAGGTGATGGCGTATCTGTGAACTTCGTCTTGTATCTGCGTCAAAACCTTGAAGAGTTCGTCCTCTGGGCGTAATGCTATTGTTTGGGCGGGAAAACCATAGAGGAGCTCGTTTGTGCGGTGCTTGTCATCCTTTGCGAGTCCAGCGATGGGTATATTCAGGTGAAGCTCGTCTTCGACTACCTCCCTTACGACCTCCATTTGCCCCTTTCCGCCATCCGTGATGATAAGGTCTGGAAGGGGAGTTCCTTCCTCTATCATACGACAGTATCTTCGTCTTACGACTTCTTGCATGGAAGCGTAATCGTCTGGTCCTACAACCGTCTTTATGTTATATTTACGGTAATCCTTACGACTTGGTTTCATACCTTTATAGACGATACAGCCAGCGACAGCATCAGTGCCAGAAATGTTGGAATTGTCGAAACATTCTATTTGATAAGGTAGTTTGGGAAGTTTCAATTTCAGTTGCAATTCTTTCATTAGATGTGTCTGTTTTTGCTCCGGATTTAGCTTCTCTGCCTGTTTTAGACGGTCAAACTTATACTGTTTTCCGTTCATTTCCGAGAGGGCGAGCAAGTGCTTTTTGTCGCCTCTTTGAGGAATGAAGAATGTGGCATCTTTCAGTTTCCATTCCATTTCGAAAGGCACGATGATTTCTTTGGCGGTAGAGTGGAAACGCTCCCTAATTTCTGGGATTGCCGTTATGAGCAGTTCCTTGTTGCTCTCATCGAGTTTGCGCTTATATTCATAGGTAAAACTCTGGTTGATAGTGCCGTTCTTTACGTGAATATAGTTGATGTAGGCGTTCTTGCTTACGTCGTCGTTCGTGATGGTAAATACGTCCACATCTGTAATGGTGTGGCTTACCACCTCGCTTTTCGCTTCAAATTCTTCGAGAAGGAGATATTTCTTCTTGTATTCCTCGGCGATTTCAAATTTGAGAATTTCGGCGTTCTTCATCATGAGGTCATAGAGGTGTTTGCTTACTTCCCTTGTGTTTCCTTTCAGAATTTCACGAGCTTGGCGCATGTTTTCCTGGTATTCCTCATAACTTTGTTTGTTGATACATGGTGCGCCACAGTTGTGTATATGATACTCCAGGCAAGGCTTGTATTTGCCTTGCTCTATTCCTTCTTTTGTGATAGGCATCCTGCATGTGCGGGGCTTGTAGAGTCTCTTGATGATTTCAAGGACGGCGTACATGCTTGCGATATGCGGATATGGGCCAAAATAGCTTCCAAACTTCTTGTTGATGGTTCTCGTCTTGAAAATTCGTGGGAAATATTCGTTGGTTACGCAAATGGATGGGTACGTTTTGCCGTCTTTCAGTAAAACGTTGTATTTTGGGTTGTATTTCTTGATAAGACTATTCTCCAAGAGCAAGGCATCCTCCTCCGTGTTTACGACAGTATATGATATGTCGTGGATTTTGGAGACGAGCACCTTTGTCTTGTATCTGTCCACTTCCTTGTGAAAGTATGATGAGACACGCCTTTTCAAGTTTTTCGCCTTTCCTACATAGATGATAGTCCCGCTTTCGTCGTAATATTGGTAACTGCCCGGTTTTTCTGGCATGCTTGATACGATGCTCTTTAGTTTGTTGATACGATCCTCATCCTTTTGTTTTGCCATATTCTTTATCTGTTTGGTTTGTAGGCGTTTTAGAGCCTATTGTTTCACGTGAAACTTTTACTCTGCCATATTTATCTCCTCTATATTGCTCAGTATTCTTCTTTTTCTGGCGAAAGGTATTAGCGTATATTTACACAAAAAGCCTTGCCTTGTTAATACGGCAAAGCTTTTTGTGTGAGTACTTTTTTGTTTTTCTTTCGCTCTTCTTTAGAGTTGCATGAGCGTTGAAACTTCCACGTCTTTGTCGAAGATGTCGCGGCCCTTGAAGTTCTCGTTCACCAATTCGATGATGAAATTAGCGTAAACTTTCTTGGGCTTGAACTTCTTGACTAAGTCGCAAGCGGCTTTCATTGTGCCGCCAGTTGCAAGGAGATCATCGTGGAGAAGCACCACGTCGTTCTCCTCTATTGCGTCTTCGTGGATTTCGATAGTGTCGATTCCGTATTCTTTCGCGTAACTCTCCTGGACAGTCTTGCAGGGAAGTTTGCCAGGCTTGCGGCACAAGACAACACCTGCGCCCAGACGAATGGCAAGGGCGGAAGACATGACGAATCCGCGAGACTCGATACCTACGATTTTGGTAATACCTTTGTCTTTGTAGATCTCGTACATTTCATCGCAAATTTCCTTTAGTGCTTTCGGGTTTTTGAAGAGTGTGGTGACATCCCTGAAATTGACGCCTTTGATTGGCCAATCTGGGATACACCTCAGATTTTGCAATAGTACTTCGTTGTTCATTTCTTTGTTATTCTCTTAATTATTTATGTTTATTTCTGTTTCTTATATATCCGTTGTTATTCCTCTCAAAGGATGTCTCTGTGGTGTTTGCCTTTTCGCTCGTTCCCGTTCTTGTTTCACGCTGATTAAAGTGTTGCTTTAATCGTAAAATAGTTGATGTAATCGTATCTAATCGTTTTGTTCTCAATATTTTATCATGTGCTCTGTTTCACGTGAAACATTTTTCTCATCTTCCTAAAAGGACGAGCATGACATTGATGTCGCTGGGCGATACACCAGGAATTCTGCTTGCTTGTGCCAGGGTTTCTGGATTGATGCGCTCGAGCTTCTGACGTCCTTCTGTGGAAATCTCGTGGAGTTCGCTGTAGTTGAATCTTCCCTTTATCTTGATGTCTTCGAGTCTGTGCATTTTGTCTGCAATGAGACGTTCGCGCTCAATGTATCCTTTGTATTTCATTTTGATCTCTGCGGCTTCCGCTATTTCCTCTTTTCTGTTGGGAGATGCGTCTATTGCTTCTCTCAGTTCGGGGATGATTTCCGAAAGATTTTTGATGGTGAGGTGTGGTCGGGCAATGAGATCGGCCAATTTGCAACCAGCTCGGAGTGGGGTAGTGCCGAGTTTCTCCAGCATAGGGTTGGTGCTTTCTTTCTTGATGGGGAAGTTTTTGCAGAAGTCTATGATTCTTTCGATAGACTCTTTCTTCTGGATCCACCAGTCATAACGTGCCCGTTCTGCAATACCTAATTCGTATGCCTTCTCTGTTAGTCTGGCATCTGCGTCGTCTTGACGTAAGAGTATTCGGTATTCTGCCCTTGAGGTAAACATACGGTATGGTTCGTCTACACCTTTTGTGGTGAGGTCGTCGATGAGTACGCCGATGTAGCTCTCGTCTCTTGCCATCTCGAAGGTCATGTCGCCTGTGCAGTGGAGGGCGGCGTTGATGCCGGCAACGGCACCTTGCCCGCCAGCTTCCTCATAGCCTGTGGTTCCGTTCACTTGTCCGGCAAAGAAAAGTCCCTTGATGATCTTTGACTCCAGTGAGTGCTTCAGTTGGGTAGGGTCGAAGTAATCGTATTCGATGGCGTAGCCCGGTCGGTAGATCTTCGCATCTCTCAGTGCAGGAATCTCGTGAAGGGCTTTCAACTGGATGTCCATCGGCATGCTCGATGAGAAACCGTTCAGGTACATCTCATTGGTGGCCTCGCCCTCTGGCTCCAAGAAGAGTGGATGCTGGTCTTTGTCGGGGAACGTAACTAACTTGGTCTCTATGCTCGGACAGTAGCGCGGACCAGTGCTCTGTATTTGCCCATTATATAAAGGTGAGTCGTCGAGCCCACTTTTCAGGGTCTCATGCACCTTCTTGTTGGTGTAGCAAGTCCAGCATGGCAACCTTTTTAATGTGTGGTGTCCGTCCATATATGAGAATTGGTGGAACCCCGAGTCTCCCTGCTGCTCTTCCATATCTTCGAAATGCACACTCCTTTTGTCGATGCGTACGGGTGTGCCTGTTTTCATTCTTGCTGATGTGATTCCCCATCTCGTGATGCTCTCTGTGAAATGGTGAACAGCTGGTTCGGCGCATCTGCCGCCCTCCACCATCTTCCTTCCCACATGCATCAAACCATTCAGGAACGTTCCTGCTGTGACAATGACGCTCTTGGCGTGGAACTCTGCACCCCAGATGGTGCGTACGCCCACCGCCTCGCCGTTTTCTACAAGAAGTTCGTCGGCTTGATCTTGCCAGATGTCGAGGTTGTCGGTATGGTCAAGGATAGTTCGCCATTCCCAAATGAATTTGCCACGGTCGCACTGAGCGCGCGGGCTCCATACGGCTGGACCTTTTCCGATGTTGAGCATGCGGAACTGGATGGTGCTTCTGTCGGTGACGATGCCCATCTGTCCACCGAGGGCGTCAATCTCCCGTACAATCTGTCCTTTGGCGATACCTCCCACGGCTGGGTTGCAACTCATTTGTCCAATCTTATTCATGTCCATAGTGATGAGACATGTCTTGGCGCCCATGTTGGCGGAGGCAGAGGCGGCTTCGCATCCAGCATGTCCGCCGCCAATGACAATCACGTCATACTTGAAAATCATAATTATTTATACAGTTTCTAATTTTCGGCAAAAGTAAGAAATAAAATTGAATTTTTGGAAAAAACACTTTGAATTATCGTGATTTTATAGTAATTTTGCAGCAAAGTTGCAGGATGATACCCAAAAGTAGGTATTCTGGGTCGTGACGACTCGCTGTGACTAAGAAACAATATCGAAGAGGATATAAATTAGTTTCAAACAGTTAAATATTTAAAATTCAATCATTTATGTGGTTAATCAATTCATCGATTGGTAGAAAGGTAGTGATGTCTGTAACTGGTATCGCCCTGATTCTATTCTTGA
>CAVCDC010000123.1:0-6215 GCA_963600865.1 Firmicutes bacterium CAG:103 | reverse complement strand
GATGGCAGATGAGTCGTACCCATTAGGCTAACAGCTACCCCTAACTGTTTGTAGGGGCAGCTGAATAGTTACATTTTGGCATTTAGAAAGTAAAATATGGTTAATAAACAGCAGAAAAACGACCTCACTGTTGTTGCCTTTTAATATAAATATTACCTTTGCAACAAAATACAAGGCAACAAGCGATTTGTCACC
The DNA here is from genome assembly GCA_963600865.1 of Firmicutes bacterium CAG:103. Lineage (GTDB taxonomy): Bacteria > Bacteroidota > Bacteroidia > Bacteroidales > Bacteroidaceae > Prevotella. The sequence continues at coordinate 6,020 of CAVCDC010000123.1, read as the reverse complement.
GATGTTGAAAGCATACAAAACATTTCATATAAAAGCGTGTTTCATCTTGGCTGTATTATCTTTTGCAGCAAGAACCAGTTGTGCCCAATCTTTTATGGAGGGAAAACAAAATCAGCTATCTCTTAAGGAAGAATCAGCTATTCGTTCTAACTATCCAGATTTGAGCACGACAGCACCTACAGCATCTCAAAAGCAAGAGCTGAAAATTGTATCAGGGAATGCTTTCGCTCCACTTCATGATATAGAATCCTATAGCAAAGAGGATTCTACCTATCATATCTATTTACCCAGTACATATAGCGTAAGCAGCAACATGCTTGGAATAAAGCATTTAGGGCTATACGCCACCTCTTCCGAGAATTCATATGTCAACTTATTAACAAAAAGGAGCGCTGCTTTCATGCTAAATTATCAAGATGACATTTTTTGCATAAAGACTGGGGTTATTGCAAATCAATATGGTACAAGAGGGATAACAACACAGCTGGGAATAAATGGTTTTTTGGAGTATAAGATTTCGCAGCAATGGTCTTTAGCTGTCTATGGTACAATTTATAATCATAACCCTTATTTTTCTATGGCAACTTTTCCTTTCATTGAAACATCTTCATATGGAGGTTGGATAAAATATGAGGGAGGAAAAATGGGAATGAAATTAGGGGCAAGAAGATATTATGATGCCTTTCAAAAGCAATGGAAAATGGAGCCCATCATTACACCTTCCATAAAATTAGGCAAAGCATTATTTCTTGAATTACCTGTAGGGCCATTAGTTCAAAAGTCTATGGAAAAGTTGTTAAAGAGACACCCAAATAATAGTCCCATAATAGCACCCAACTTTAACTAGTCAACAAGGAAGACTTATCCCTTGACATAACCAATACTCACTATGCTGAAGCGAATGTCAGCAGCCTGCATCAGTGCCTGGCAGCAGGAAATGACGGTTGCACCTGTTGTGCAGACATCGTCCACCACCAACAGGTGCTTGCCCTGCAAGGCAGCATTCCTTTCACCACCCCGACGGTATGGTTGGCGGAGCGCAAAGACCTGGTCTACGTTCTGCAGGCGTTCCCATCTGTTCTTGTCCGTCTGACTTCCCTCGAATGAGCAGCGCATCACCACATCATTCCACACGGGGAGCCCAGTCCTCTCATGCAGTCCCTGCGCTATGCATTCACTCTGGTTGTATCCTCGTTTTTTCCGCCTCGCCTTTGCGAGAGGGACTGGAAGAATGGCATCAATGCCATCAAAGAAGTCACAACACTCGCCTTCATCGGCAAGAAGACGACCTAAAGCGACTCCTATGTCGGGACGGTTGCCATACTTGAGCAAGTAGACCAACCTACTCGGAATGGAGTGTCCGTGGTAATAGAACAAAGCACCACACCGCTCTACAGGCACAAGATGCCAGAACATTTTAGCCATCTCGTTGTCATAGGGATGGCTCCAAGTGTCCGTCCGCGGCAAATGTAGGTTGCAGACAAGGCACAAGGTCTCCTCTTCCCCAAGAAGTCTTCTACCGCACATAGGGCAGTAGCGAGGGAAAAAGAGGTCGATGATTTTAGCCAACAGACTGACTTTCATATGTTTTTCATGTTTTAGATTTCAGTTACTCCTCATCCATCATATCGATACATTTACGGATGAGGTCTATCTCATACCCCCTCCCCATGGCAAAACGGATGAGTTTCATGGAACGTTCATAGTCGTCCTTTGCCTTGATGGTCTTGTATTTGTTCTTCAGGAGGGGCAAGAGTGTCTCTATATAGAGGTCATCCTCCATCTCTTCGAAGATGGGATCGGAGATATCCTTAGGGATGTGCTTCATCCAAAGAGCCTGCTCCACCTTGCGCCTCCCCCACTTGTTGTATTTCACCTTGTCATTGATGAAGAAGCGGGCAAAACGTTCGTCGTCAACAAACTTTTTCTCCGTCAGAAACTGCATGTTACGAGCGATGGCATCCTCTGGGAGTTCCCACTTCTCCATCTTGTCAAGCATCTCCTGGGAGCAGTGCTCCGACTGCATACAGAGCGTTGTGAGTTTCTGCAGCGCCTGTTGCTCGGTAACAGGTTTCTTGGGTCTGCTCTTCTTGTTATATTGTACGTATTCCATGAGTCTAATGTTTGAGAAGTTAAAGGAGTTAAAGAAGTTAAAGGAGTTAAAGGAGTTAAAGGAGTTAAAGAAGTTAGAGAAGTTAGAGAAGTTAGAGAAGTTAGGAAGACGCCGTTTTATTTCACCGCCCTCATCATTCGCTTTTTACCGAAAGAATCCTCTTTCGTCTTGATGTCTCCGAATCCTAAGTCTTGCAGCATCTCCCGCATCTCCTCCTCATAGAGGGGATTGATCTCAAAATAGAGGGCACCCTCGTCTTTCAGAGCCGTCACTGCATATATGGCTATGGCACGATAGAACCGCAACGGGTCGTCATCGGGTACGAAGAGGGCAATAGAGGGTTCGTACTCCAAGACGTTTTTCTCCATGTCTGCCTTCTCCTTTTCACAGACATAAGGCGGATTGCTCACGATGACATCCCACAAGTCCGTATGGGCGGGCAGAGACAAAGCGTCCTGCTTTTCTATCCCTACCGACTCGACAAGGTTTTCCACCGCATTCTTTTGAGCGACACGGAGGGCTGTCTCCGAGATATCCCACCCCGTCACTTTCGAGCTAAGGATGTCCAAGGCAAGGGTAATGGCAATGCATCCCGAACCCGTACAGACATCCAAGATATCCTTCGCTTGAGGATGCTCTGCCGCTATCCACCGGCAAAGTTCTGCCGTCTCTGGCCGGGGAATCAGAACACCTGGCTCCACATGGAACGCCCTTCCAGCAAAGTCAGCCTGTCCCAAGACATATTGCACAGGCTCTGCCTGTTGCAGTCTCCCAACGAGGTGTTCGAGGTGTTCACGCTTGTCTGACGGAAGAGCCTCAACCCCTCCACAGACAATATCCGTCAGTGTCAATCCGAAATTGACCTCAAGTATCGTACGGACCAAAGCCTGTGCCTCTCCCTCTTCATAGAGCGGAACTAACGAGTGCCAAAGTTGTTGATAGTTTTTCATGCCCATATCTTGCTTAGCTGATGCAAAAGTACACATTATTTTCATAATCCGAGCACACTTGCTTGATGTTTCTTGCACCAATCGCTCCCAAAATCAACAAAAAGCTTTGTCTGTTCCGTTTTTTTTCTGTACTTTTGCACATCCAACAAAAAACGCACAATAAGACATGAGCAACATACCAGCCAATCCTCCATCATGGAGACACGACACCATACTGCGCCTACACAAAGAAGTAGAATCCAATGCCTGGGCTGTAGACGCAGCGTGTTCGGGGAACCCCGGTCCTATGGAATACCAGTGCATAGACCTTCAGACAGGAGCACGAGTGTTCCACTACGGGCCTGTACACGGAACGAACAATATCGGTGAGTTTCTTGCCATCGTCCATGCCCTCGCCCTCATGGAGCAGAGGGGTCTCAAGGGGAAAACCATCTATAGCGACAGCGTGAACGCCTTGCTCTGGGTAACCAAGAAGCAGTGCAAGACAAAATTAGAGCGCACTCCTCAGACAGAACATCTATACCAAATCATTGCACGTGCCGAGAACTGGCTCCGTACACACGATGTCACGACTCCTGTCTTAAAATGGCAAACCCAGAAATGGGGTGAAATACCTGCCGACTTTGGAAGGAAATAAACGCATGAAGCGATTCCTTCCAAGTCTTCAATAATCCGTAATATACCCTTTCGTAAACATGTCGTAAGAGAGGGCTTCCAGTTCTGAGAGTGTCATGTGCTCCACGGCATGCTCTATCTTCCGTATCAGTTCGTCACGCTTGAAATCGTCGTTGTCGCTTAACCGCGATGTAAATCTGTTGCTCATTGCTGTCTGTGTTTATAGGATTCTTCTTGGTTTCTCTTCTCCTTGGTTTCCGCAGCATGCCTTTTACTGTCGCTCATACCAATCAATGACATTGTCATCATACACCTCGTGGCTGACGGGTTTCAGTTGGTGAGGAAGTGCGGGAGCCTTCGTGCCGTCTGGCACAAACTTGACGGTGGAAGTCTCCAAGCGGATTTCATCCCACAGACCGGCATCAAGAAAGGCTTGATGGGTAACGCTTCCTCCCTCCACCATCAAGGACTGCACCTTATTATTATATAGATATTTCATAATCTGTCTCAGCACGTCGGTTTTCCCAGCAGAGAAGTCAAGTGTGGGAAAACAGGGATGACTGCGATCTATCACCAGCCGCAACGGGTCACGACCATACCAGTCGCGCACATTCAACTGGCTATGGTCACGCTCATCAGTAATGCGCCCTATCAGTATGGCGTCATTCTCTGCACGGAGCTTGTGGGACAGCATCTTGGTAAACGGTGTGGAGATAGCCATTTGGTGTCCCTCGTTATCAAGGAATCCATTAGCCGTCTGGCACCATTTCAGGATGATATAAGGTCTGTGGAGCGTATTGAATGTGATAAACCTTTTGTTCAATTCGAGACATTCTGCCTCTAACACTCCCACGGTGACCTCTATGCCTGCCTCTCTCATCTTCTTGATGCCACGTCCCTGAACCTGGGCAAAGGGGTCAACACAACCACACACACAGCGGCGCACTCCTTTGCGAATGACTAAGTCGGCACAAGGTGGCGTCTTGCCATAATGGGAACAGGGTTCAAGACTCACATAGATGGTTGCCCCCGGCAAGAGGTGCTCGTCTGCCGCTTTCACCGAAGCAAAGGCATTGACCTCAGCATGTCCCTCGCCACACCTCACATGATAGCCCTCGCCGATGATTCTGCCATCAGCACTCACTATCACCGCCCCCACCATAGGATTGGGTTTGGCATTCTGCCTGCCGTTTTTTGCCAACTGCAAGCAACGGCGCATATACATTTCGTCTATTTTGCGTTGTGTATCCATATCTTATTTATCAGTAACATAGGGTTTTATCAAAAAAGTAGTATGATAGCCGCTCACTGCCGTCTCTGCCAATGAGAGGGTGATATTCTGCATCATCAGCATCTGCCGAGAGAGGGACAATCCGATGCCTGTGCCAGACGGTTTGGTGGTAAAGAACGGCACAAACATCTCTCTGGCAACATCGGCGGGAACAGGAGCGCCATTGTTGCTGATGCATATGCCGGCATGAGAATGTTCCTCTTCTCCCCACCCAAGGATAGGGGTTTTACAGCACCGGACATCAATAGCAGTAGCATCCGCCTCGATGGCATTCTTCACGATATTGACAAAGACCTGACGCAACATATTCTCGTCTGCCTCCATCGTACAGCCAGCAGGCAAGGAGACGCGCCAACTGACAGCAGGATAGAGCACCTTGATACTTTCTACGAAAGGAAGCAGGGGGATGGTTGTGATGACAGGCTCTTGCAACTGTGTGAGCTTGCGATAGTTTTCCACGAAAGCCGTCAGCGACTTGCTCGTGTCGTTGATGGCACGGATGCCCTCCTCATAGGGAGTACCCTGTATTCTCGGATTGCCGAGATAGGCTTGGCAGATGCTGGAGATAGGAGCGGTGGCGTTCATGATCTCGTGGGTGAGCACTCGGGTGAGTTTTTGCCAAGACTCCACCTCGTGCTTGGCAACGAGCCGGGCGATGTCGCCCTCCATGTCGTTGAGGGCATGCTGCAAGGCCCGTTCGCCGGGGAGCAATCCCTTGGTGGAGAGTTTGAAGGAGTAGTCGCCATTCCTCACCGCCTCTCTCATCATGAAGGCACGGTCTTTCAGCTTTCGCTGGTGGCGAAAGAAAAGATAGATGATGCCGCCTATCAGGAGGCAAACTACACCTATTATATATATGGTCTTGATGATGGTCATCTCTTCAACTTGGCATAAAGCGTTTGTCTCGTGATGCCGAGCAGTTCGGCGGCGCGAGAGATGTTGCCGTGGCACTTATCCACCACTCGCTGGATATGTTTGGTCTCAATGCTTTCGAGTGTCTCCACTTCCGTGTTGCGATCGATGGCATCCTTCAACACACGGATGAGTTCGT
>CAVCDC010000122.1:0-6322 GCA_963600865.1 Firmicutes bacterium CAG:103 | reverse complement strand
GCTATCTCCACACACTCCTCGATGCTCTTCTGTCCCTTCTCCATCACCTGGATACCGAAGGCGGCATTGGCGAGCACGATATTCTTCTGGGCTGGGAGAGCACGGTTTTCGAGCACTGCGTCGAAGATGTCCTTTGCCTCATCCTCTGTGGCACCGCCACGCACTTCCTCGGGCTTTGCCAATGCGAAGCCAAGGTCTTGTGGTTTGAATATTTTCTCGTAGTTGTTGGTAGTCACCTTGAAGTCACCGGTAAGCGAGATCTCGTCGTAGCCGTCGATGCTGTTCACGATGCCGTAGTCTATACCCAACTTCTGGTACACCTGACTGTACAGGCGCATCTGGTCGAGGTTGGCGACTCCCAACAGTTGGCACTGCGGCTGACTGGGGTTGACCAAGGGACCCAAGAGGTTGAACACCGTCGGGAACTGCAATGCCTTGCGGATGGGACCGACAAACTTCATTGCCTTGGCAAAGAGCTGGGCATGGAGGTAGACGATGCCTGCCTCGTTGATGGAGCGGTTGAGCTTGTCCATGTCGGCAGTAAACTCCACGCCGTGGTTCTTGATGACATTGGAGGCACCGCTCACCGATGTGGCTGCGTAGTTGCCGTGCTTTGCCACCTTGTATCCCGCTCCGGCAATGACGAAGCACGAGGTGGTGGAAATATTGAAAGTGTTCTTGCGGTCGCCACCTGTTCCCACTACGTCGATGTATCTGTCGCAGTCTAAACGGGCGGGCACTCCCGTTGCCAATATACCGTCACGGAAGCCCAACAGTTCGTCTACCGTCACGCCTCTCATCTGCAGACCAGTGAGCAAGGCGGTAATCTGCTCGTCGGGGAAGGCTCCCTCGGTAATGCCTACGATGATGTTCTTGGTCTCCTCACGAGTCAGTTCCTCGTGGTTCAACATTCTGTTCAAGATGTCTTTCATTTCCATATCTTTGTCTCCTCTTGTTTTTTCGTTATAAAGTTTTTCTGTAAGATTTTTGCTTCTTTCTAAGTCTTTCGCTTCCGTCAAAGAAAAAAGGCCTGCCGCAAGAACGACAGGCCTTTATTGTATCTTTGGACGAAGGATATCCACACACGGCTGACTTCTCACGACTGTTAAAATCTTGAGTTACGCCACCACCATGCTGTTGCAGATATGCTTGTATTCATTCTCATTTGTATGTTTTTATCGTTATTAATGATTATTCGTTTGCAAAATTAATGTTTTTCTTTTAATCTACAAACTTTTTCTCCACTTTTTTCTATATTTTATCACTTTCCGCACGAAAGGCAGGCGAAAAGGGCAATAGGTTTCTATCTACACCTTATTATATATAACAGCTTTATTGCTTGGTCCTCTCTTGCAAGAAGTAATGGTATCGTCCCTTAACTTCCCACTAACTTCCCACTAACTTCCTACTAACTTCCTACTAACTTCCTTTAAATTCTATAAATTCCCTACTCAGAAACTTATCGCCCAGAAAAGCCTTTTCCGAAGAAGAAACAAGAAATTCCGCATTTTTTCTTTCCTTTCATATAATATTCTTCGAGAAGATACGTTATCAATGTGTAAATATCAAACAACCATTCATAACGAGCACGCCTATGACGCATTTTTTTACTTCAGAAGAATCAAGACCGTCCGAGAAGACCATCAACTTCATCAAGCAGATAGCCTACACCTATAGGGCCATCAAGATGAACGGACGCTACGAGGCGTTCTGCCTCAACTAATCCATATACACAAGAACACATGGAAACAATAATATCGCCCTCGCTGCTCTCTGCCAACTTCGCAGACCTGCGCAGCGACTTGGAGATGATCAACAGCAGCGAGGCAGACTGGCTCCATCTGGACGTGATGGACGGTGTCTTCGTTCCTAACATCTCCTTTGGTTTTCCCGTCATGGAGGCTGTTGCCAAGGTATGCAAGAAACCTCTTGACGTGCATTACATGATAGTCCATCCCGAGCAGTACATCGAACAGACGGCTCGCTTGGGTGCCATGATGATGAATGTCCACTACGAGGCTTGCACACACCTGCACCGTACCATACAGCAGATACACGATGCCGGCATGAAGGCTGGTGTGACGCTCAACCCAGCCACACCTGTCAGTGTGTTGGAAGACATCATCTGCGATGTCGACATGGTGCTGCTCATGAGCGTGAACCCTGGCTTCGGCGGTCAGAAGTTTATTGAGAATACGATTGGGAAGGTCAAGCGTCTGCGCCAACTCATCAAGCAGAGCGGCTCACAGGCTCTCATCGAGGTAGACGGCGGTGTACAGCAGGAGACTGCCCCACGGTTGGTGAAGGCAGGAGTGGACGTACTTGTCAGCGGCAGCTATGTCTTCAAGAGCGAAGACCCTTACGCCACCATCCACGGTCTCAAGACATTACCACGTCAAGACTGACGCCATGCTCCTTCGCCATACGGCGCAGGTTCATGAGCGCATAGCGCATACGCCCCAAGCTGGTATTGATGCTCACATTGGTCATCTCGGCTATCTCCTTGAACGTCAGTTGCTGGAAGAAGCGCATGAACACCACCTCCCGCTGGTTGTCTGGCAAGAGGTTCATCATGCGTTTCACGTCGGCATAGACCTGTTCCTTCACATAACCGCTCTCCACCGTGTCATACTCCACGTAATTCTTGAGCGCATTCACCATGTTTTCCTTCTCGGAAGTCTCCACGGTACGGCGCATGCCGTTGTCACGAAACATGTCCATGATGATGTTGTGAGCTATGCGTATACACCACGAGCTAAACTTGCCGTTGGGTGAATACTCATGCCTCTGCAGTTGGGTAATGACCTTGACAAAGGTTTCCTGGAAGATGTCATTCGCCACAGTCTCGTCATGCACCATGAAGAGGATGTATGAGAAGAGCTTTACCTCGGTGCGCGAGAGCAGGAGGTCGAACGCCTGGTTGTCGCCGTCCTGATACAGGACGGCAAGTTGTTCGTCGGTCAGTTCATTGAGATTTTTCATCTGTCTTAATCTAAGTTTCGGAGTGGTGACTTCTATAGGATTCCCAACGTCCGAAAGTTGAATTTCTTATCTTTTTTCTTAAGTAGATGTTGCTCGATAGGCTGTGGTTTTTGAAAATTATTGTGCTGACTATGTTAAAAATCGCTACAAAGGTAAGGTATTTTCACCAATTCGCCAAATATTTAACATAAAAAAAGGAGTTGGTGCAGGATGCAGCCAACTCCGGGTGATTTCGTAAAAAGCTCGAAATCGGTCAAACTCGTTGGCAAATTTAGGCTTTATTTTTCAAACCTCCAAGTTTTTTCCAAGAAAAATGCACAATTTAACATTGTGTGCGTTGACATTCTACATTTTTTTCGTATCTTTGTCCCGTAATCTACATCTACAAGTTCAATAACAACTATCTATTCAAAACAAATGAGGAAAATCTTAAAGACCTTATTGCTCGCCTTGTTGCTGCCGGCGTGTGCCATGGCGACAGGGTGGAACGAAGAAGAGTACAAGCGCATTGAGCAGAGCATCCAACTGCCGAAGCTCAACGAGCGAAAGTTTCTCATCACCTCCTTCGGTGCTAAGACCACGGCTACGGCGGCTCAGAATCAGAAGGCCATCAACAGTGTCATCTCGCTCGTCTCGAAGAAGGGCGGCGGAAAGGTGGTCATCCCGAAGGGTACATGGAACACGGGTGCCATCGAACTGAAGAGCAACGTGAATCTCGTCATCGAGGAGGGCGCCACGCTCCACTTTGCCTTCGAGCCCAACCTCTACCCTCTCGTACGCACGGCATGGGAAGGATTGGCTTGCTGGAACTACTCTCCCTGCATCTATGCCTACAAGGCTACCGACATCGCCATCACGGGTAAGGGTACCATCGACGGCGGTGGCAACAACGACACATGGTGGCAGTGGAACGGCAACCCTTACTTCGGTTATAAAAAAGGTGTGACGACAGAGAACCAGAAGGCTGGCTCGCGCGCCAAACTGCAGAAGCAGGCTGAGGACGGTGTGCCTTTCGACGAACGTAAGTTTGGTACGGGCACAGGACTGCGCCCGCAGTTGGTGAACCTTGTGCGCTGTGAGCGTATCCTTATCCAGGGTGTCAAGATGGTCAACTCGCCCTTCTGGGTGATGCATCCACTGCTCTCCAAGAACATCACCGTAGACAATGTGTATGTATGGAACGAGGGCCCCAACGGTGACGGCTGCGACCCTGAGGCTTGCGAGAACGTACTCATACAGAACTGTGTGTTCCATACGGGCGACGACTGCATCGCCATCAAGAGCGGTCGCAACAACGACGGCAGACTGTGGAACCAACCTTCCAAGAACATCATCATCCGCAACTGTAAGATGGAGGACGGCCACGGCGGCGTGGTCATCGGCTCTGAGATCTCTGGCGGATGCGAGAATGTCTATGCCGAGAACTGCGAGATGGACTCGCCTCACTTGGAGCGCATCCTGCGCATCAAGACAAACAACTGCCGCGGCGGTCTTATCCAGAACATCAACATGCGCAATGTCACCGTGGGACAGTGCAAGGAGGCTGTAGTAAAAATCAACCTCGACTATGAGTCGAAGGAGGCTTGCTACAGGGGCTTCGAACCTGTCGTACACAACGTGAACGTGGAGAATGTCACCTGCCAGAAGAGTCAGTATGGTGTGCTCATCATCGGGCGCGACGCCGTGGAGAATGTCTACGACATCAATGTCAAGAACTGTAAGTTTGACGGCGTCACCACCCAACCTGTAAAGATAACGGGCAAGACTCGCAACGTGAAGTTTGAGAACCTCGTCATCAACGGTTCGCTCGTGCTCAACGAGGGGGAACAGCCTTACAAGAACTACTCGGAGTGGCTTACCTACAGCGAGATGAAGCGTGTGCCGCACTCCTACCTGCTTGACTTCAGCTCAAAACCAAAGTGGAGCTACGTGATGGGCATCGAGATGGAGGGTATGCTCGACACTTACGAGGCGCACAAGGACGGTAACACCGCCATCCTCGACTACCTGAAGGAGTATCCCGCCAAGATGATCGATGACAAGGGCAATGTCATAGGATATAAATATGAGGACTTCAACCTCGACAATGTGCGCACCGCCAAGTTTATCTTGCGCATGCACAATCTCTTCCCGTCGAAGGGAACTGATTTGGCGCTGAAGACTATCTTCAAGCAACTACAGAACCAGCCGCGCACCAAGGAGGGTGTCTACTGGCACAAGGCTATCTACGCCAACCAGGTGTGGCTCGACGGCATCTTCATGGGACTGCCATTCTACTGCAACTATGCCGTGCAGACCATGAAGCCCAAGAAAGCGGCAAAGATTCTCGACGACGCTGTCGACCAAATGGTGAAGACTGACTATCGCACCTACGACGAGAAGACACAGCTCTGGAAGCATGCCTGGGACGAGACGCACGAACAGTTCTGGGCTGACAAGGAGAACGGCAAGAGCAAGCACACATGGGCAAGGGCCTTGGGATGGTACGTCATGGCAATGACAGAGTGCCTCGACGCCATGCCTGAGAACTATGCGCGCCGTGGCGAGGTCATCGCCCTGCTACAGAAGGCGATGAAGAGTGTGGTGAAATACCAGGACAAGAAGACGGGTGTGTGGTATGATGTCATGGACGTGAAGAGTGACAAGAACTACTTGGAGAGCACTGCCTCCAGCATGTTTGCCTACGTGCTGCTGAAGGGTTACCGCAAGGGTTACCTCTCTGCCGAATACCGCGACGCTGGCGTAAAGGCGTACAACGGCATCATCAACCAGTTCATTAAAGTGAATGCCGACAAGACCATCAGTCTCACCCGCTGCTGCGCTGTCAGTGGCCTCGGCCCTGGCCCCGGTCCGTACGTGAAGAAGCCTAACTACAAACGTGACGGCAGCTTCGAATACTACATCAGTGAGCCTATCCGTGACAACGACGCCAAGGGCGTAGGTCCCTTCATCTGGGCAAGTCTCGAAATGGAAAAGCTGAATAAGTGAAGAGTTTAAGTGAAGAGTGAAGAACGAAGAGTGAAGAATCCATCGGCAAATGAAGAGTAAAGGACATCACTCCTCATAAAAGAAATCAAAGGCGAAAAAAGGACAGAAAGAAGTTCTTTTTCGCCTTTTTTCGCATATTAATTGAATTTTAATATATTTTTTTGTAACATCAAATACATTTTTTACTATCTTTGCACATGGATAACGGAGTTGCATCTACAGCAATCCTTTAAACTACAAAAATGAGAGTTTCAAATATTTATTAATCCTTTAATTATTACGTTTATGAATAAAATTTTACGCAACGTATTGGCAGTAGCATTATTGCTCATTGCGAATGCAAGTTTCGCAG
>CAVCDC010000121.1:0-6572 GCA_963600865.1 Firmicutes bacterium CAG:103 | reverse complement strand
CTTCGCCCGAATACCATCGAGGAGACTTTCGAACTTTGCGATGCGCTCATGAAGCGTGACTATAAGGAGATTAAGAAAGAGCTTGGCGATGTCTTGGAGCACGTCATGTTCTATAGTATCATAGGTAGGGAAGACGAGGAGTTTGACATCTGCGACGTTTGCAACCAAGAGGCAGACAAACTCATGTTCCGTCATCCCTTCATCAACTGGCGGGAGGAAGGCAACTGGACGGTCGCCAATCCCGACATGTACATCAACGACGAAGGACAGGTGGTGTATAGAGAAGGGAAGAGTGAAGAAAGAAGAGTGAAGAGTGAAGAAGGAAAGGAAGTGAAGAACGAAGAAGGAAGAGTGAAGAAACAACGTTCGGCGGCCGAAGGGAAAGCCAATCCAAATGCATCGACGCCTGATTCTTCAGAAACTAAGGGAGAAAAACAAGATGATTCTTCCCTCTTAACTCTTAACTCTTCACTCGAAAAACCTTCCACAGCTTCTGCCGTGGAAAAGACTTGGGAGCAGATCAAGCAGCAGGAGAAGGATGGCAACGAGCGAGTGCTCAGTGGTGTCCCTAATGCCCTGCCTTCCCTCATCAAGGCTTACCGTATCCAGGACAAGGCGCGCAATGTAGGATTTGACTGGAAAGAGAAGGAAGACGTGTGGGACAAGGTGCAGGAAGAACTGGGGGAGCTGAAGGTGGAACTTGCCAAGGGCGACAAGGAGAACTCCACCCGTGAATTGGGCGACTTCCTGTTTTCTGTCATCAATGCGGCACGACTCTATAAGCTCAATCCCGACAATGCCTTGGAGCATACCAACCAGAAGTTTATCCGCCGTTTCAACTATATAGAAGATCATTCACTTAAGGTTGGTAAGAATCTGAAAGACATGTCTTTGGAAGAAATGGATAAACTATGGGATGAAGCGAAGAGAATAGAGAGACAAACTTCGGAAGAAGAGGGTGAAAAATAAAAAACTTCAACTTCCGAAACATAAATAAAAAAGACTGAAATGAGAAAGATATTTTTTTTAGTGATGGCGTGCGCCGCCGTTTTCATGGCAGAGAGTTGTAAGGAGCGAAAGACACAGGCTACGTCTGATGATGCTGACAGCCTTGCCATCGTGGAAGACGATGATTCTACGATCTATGGTGTCTGTGGTGAGGGCACTACGATGAACATCCTCCAGGTGGTAGCCGACAATGGTGACACGCTCAGCGTGTTCGTCGGTGATGAGGGTGACCATGTCGTTCAGGGCGGTCTGCTCTCTGGCGATCGTATCGCCATGACTGCCTATAAGGAAAAGGATGGTGAGATGGTAGCCCAGAAGGTCATCAATCTCACGACCCTCTTAGGCAAATGGACCAGCATAGACAAGAATTTCGACATCATCGAGGGCGGTGAGGTCAGAAACAATGTCGAGGCAGAGAAGAATCCCTGGACCTCATGGAAGATACTCAACGGCAACCTGCTTTTAGGTCGTGACACGTTCGTGATTGACAATTTGGGGCCAGACAGTCTCCTTCTGGAAAACCATCAGGGCATTTATGCTTTCAAGAGACAGGGAATCGAGAAATAGCAGGCTAAAACATCACAGATGGAACCGTTCAGAGTTTATATCTTAGGCTGCGGCAGTGCTCTGCCCACGTTGCAGCACAATGCCAGTTCGCAGGTTGTGGAGATACGTGGCAAATTTTTCATGATAGACTGTGGAGAAGGGACGCAGATGCAGCTGCGCCGCACACATATTCATTTCTCCAAACTGCAGGCTGTCTTTATCAGTCACCTGCATGGCGACCATTGTTTCGGGCTTCCGGGACTGCTTTCCACCTTCGGTATGTTGGGACGCACGTCCAAGTTGAAGGTCTTTGCGCCAGCCGCCTATGAGGAACTCTTTGCCAAGCAGATGGACTTCTTTATGACGGGGTTAGGCTACGAGGTGGAGTTCATCGGTGTAGACACGACGCGCGAACAAGTGATTTTTGAAGACCGTTCGCTCTCCGTCACTACCATTCCGCTCCAGCACAGAGTGCCGTGCTGCGGATACCTCTTCAGGGAAAAGAGTACATTGCCGCACATCCGCCGTGACATGATAGACTACTACGGCATCCCGGTGAGTCAAATCAACAACATCAAGAATGGGGGAGGGTGGACCACTCCGGAAGGCGTCTTCGTCCCCCACGAGCGGTTGGTTGTCCAGGCAGAGCCGCCCCGCAGTTATGCCTATTGCAGCGACACCCGTTTCATCCCCGAGCTGTCTTCTGCCGTCAAGGGCGTGAACATGCTCTACCATGAGAGCACCTATGCCTCCGACCATGAGGACCGTGCCAGTCTCTACGGACATTCCACGGCAAGGCAGGCAGCCACCATTGCGCGCAGTGCCGATGTGGGCAGGTTGCTCTTGGGGCATTACAGTGCCCGTTATCCCAATGAGGATGCCCTCCTCAGTGAAGCCTGCGAGGTGTTCCCCAATACCTCACTTTCCAACGAGGGCTGCGTCTTTGATGTCCTGTAATATGAATCTCTTGTCCGTCTGCCGTTCTTATCTGAAAAGAGAGAAGTTGACGCTTCCATAGCTGCGGTGCTCCAGGAAGCGAGGATGGGAAGAGAAGTCATAGTTCTTGCCGTGCTCGAAGACGAAAATGCCCTCCTCTTTGAGCATGTCGTTGCCCATGATGATGTCGGGAATCTGCGGCAGTTCCTTGAGCGCATAGGGAGGGTCGGCAAAGATGAAGTCAAACTTCTGCTTGCATGACTTCAGGAAGCGGAACACGTCACCACGGATGAGGATGTCGCGCTCCTCGCCTAATTTCTTGAAACAGTCGCGTATGAAGTTGGCATGGTCGCGGTCGGTCTCCACGCTGATCACCTTGGAACAGCCCCTTGATACCAGTTCGAGCGAGATGCTCCCCGTGCCAGCGAAGAGGTCGAGGGCCTCTGCGCCGTCGAAGTCGACATAGCCTTGCAGCACATTGAAGATATTCTCCTTGGCGAAGTCGGTAGTGGGGCGTGCCTTGAAGGTGCGCGGGATGTCGAAGTGGCGTCCCTTGTATTGTCCAGTGATGATTCTCATATCGTTATCGTTGTTTTTTATTTGTTCAAAGGCTCTGTATCTTATTTGTTCAGGTACAGGCACAGCAAGTCAAAGGGGATGTTCTTGACCTCGGTGAGAGGGGCGCGGTTGAACTCGGCGGAAGGGTTCAGCAGGAAAGCCTTGAGGACGTATCGCTTGATGCTGTCCATGAACAGGTCCTTCTCCGGAATGTTGCCCATGAAGAACAGTTCGTCTTTGCGCTGGTCCATGGCGAGGTTTTTCCAGATATAGAGTATGAAGTAGATGGCATCCTTGGCGTGTGTGACATCGTACGAGTTGAAGAACTTGACCCTGTTCTTTTCGAACGCCATGATGTCCACCTTCCCATCATGGAAGTAAGCATACAGTTTCCTGTTGCTTCCCACGAAGCTGCGCTGGTGCAGGTAAGACCATACGGGTTGCAGCAACGGTGTGAACCTGACGTCAGAGAAGTTGTCTTCCATGACGAGCTTCAGGTCCCTGTTCACGGGAAAGAGAGCCACGACCCCGAGCGATGGTTGCACCCTGTGCATGATGGTATCGCTCTTGGTGGTGTTGAAGGCATACTGGTAGAGTTGTTCCATGTGTTTTTCGTCAAACTCCTCTACGGGGACGAGCATCACGGGCGAGTCTATCAAGAGTCTTGCTTTCCTGTATTCTCGCTGTAGGAGTTCGCTCTCTTTGAAAGCCAACCTCAGGTTGGCGGCAGCCGATACGCCGCTCTTCACGTTGTATGGTTCGTAAGCCACCTGGCACTCGGTGTTGCTGTCGATCACCGAGAAGCAGAGAGCGTTCTTGCTGGCACGTACTGTGAGGCGTGCCTGTTGTGGATAGTTTGTCATTGTGTACTTCAGTATGTCTATGTTGGTTTTACCAGTTGCCTGCGTTGCTGTTGTCTGTCGTGATGTCGCCTATCTTCAGTCCGGGGTACAGTCCGGCATAGTTTGCCTGTTCCGTCAGTTGCTCTATGGCGTCAGCATCCATGCCGTCGAGATAGTCGGCATACGTGGCGCCGCACTCCATGAGCGGAGTCTGCTTGCCGCTTTTCCCGACGATGACGGTGGCGGCGAGGTGGAATCTCTTTCCGTCGCTGTAGGGGATGAACTGCATCTGGGCGCTGATGTACCGCTCCTTCACCAATGTGTTCCAGTTGGCCGTGTACACCCCGTTCTTCTGTCTATACTTTTCCTCGGCTCCCCGTATCGTCTCAAGCCTTTGCTTGACGAGCTTCTCCCGTTCGGTGCGCTGGGAGTCAAACCTCATGGGCTGCCACACACTGAGCAGGCAAAGCACGAGCATGACGAGGACGCAGCCGCCCAAAATATAATTAATGTTTATTTTTGGTTTCATCTCAAAAAGTATTGTTACTTTTGCAGTGCCGAAGCCTCTGCCATGTAGGGAGATGTCGTCCCCTTGATGGCAGTCTGCGGCATACTGTTTTGCAAAATTACAAAAAGTTTTTTGATTATATGGTCGTCGACGCACTAAAATATCAGATTCTGCAAGAGTTTGGCTTTCCGCCCACCCAGGAACAAGAACACGCCATAACCACCTTTGCCCAGTTTCTCGCCTACAGCAACCCCATGACAGTCATGTTGTTGCGAGGAAGCGCGGGTACGGGCAAGACCACTCTTTCCGGTGCCATCGTGCGCACCTTGATCGCCTTGCGGCAAAAGGTAGTGCTGTTGGCTCCCACGGGCAGGGCGGCAAAGGTCTTCTCCCTTGGGAGCGGTCAGCCCGCTTTCACCATCCATCGCCGCATCTACCGCGAACGGAAGTTTGCCGGGGTAGACGGCATGTTCTCGCTCAACGACAACCTCAGTACCCATACACTCTTTCTCGTGGACGAGGCATCGATGGTGTCCAATCTCGGCATGGAGAACACCCACTTCGGGAGTGGATGTCTCCTCGACGACCTTGTGCGCTACGTCTATAGTGGACAGGGCTGTCGACTGATGCTCATAGGCGACAAGGCACAGTTGCCCCCTGTGGGCGAGGTGGAGTCGCCGGCACTCACCGCCACCGTGCTGCAGGGTTACGGACTGGAGGTCTTCGAGTGTGACCTCAACGAGGTGCTGAGGCAGAGTCAGCAGTCGGGCATCCTCTACAATGCCACCGTCATACGCCAGATGATCACGCTCGACAGTGCCACGCGCCTGCCCTTGGTGCGCTTTCATGGTTTTGCCGACATTGTGATGATGCCTGGCAATGAACTGGTGGAGAGTCTCTCGGACAGTTACCGCCATGTAGGACTGGACGACACCATGGTGGTGACGCGGAGCAACAAGCGCGCCGTCATCTACAACAACGGAATACGCAACATGGTGCTCGACCGCGAGGAGGAGCTTTCGCGCGGAGACATGGTGATGATAGTGAAGAACAACTACTATTGGACTGAAAAGGAGAAGGCGCGCGGGATAAAAAGGGAGGAACTCGACGCCATCCCCACCTTTCTTGCCAACGGCGACAGGGCAAGGGTGCTGAGGGTAAACCACAACATAGACCTGTACGGCTTCCGCTTTGCCACGCTCATGCTCCAGTTTCCAGACTACGACAATTACGAGATTTCCGTCACCGTGCTGCTCGACACGTTGCAGAGCGAAGCCGCATCCCTCACACGGGAACAGCAGGAACAACTCTTCCAGGAGGTGTCAGCCGACTATGAGGAGATACCCCGAAAGGCCGACCGCCTGAAGGAGGTGCGCCAAAACCCATACTACAACGCCCTGCAGGTGAAGTACGCCTATGCTGTCACCTGTCACAAAGCCCAGGGTGGACAGTGGGCGCACGTCTACGTGGACCAGGGCTACATGACAGACGACATGCTCACACCCGACTATATCCACTGGCTCTATACGGCATTTACCAGGGCTACAGACAAACTCTTTCTCGTAAACTGGCCCAAGAGCCAGACAGAAGGAGGGGAGAGGGAAGAGTGAAAAGTGAAGAGGGAAGAGTGAAGAATCCTCTTGCTCGGAAGTGAAGAATGGCCTTGAAGAGGAGGTGGGGTAAGCCCTTTCTCAATTACAATTACAGTTATTACAGTTATTACAAAAACGAAAACGAAGATGTACAGTTCTCTTTTATTATATTATAAGTATTTAATTATTAAGTAGTTATATAATATATATAAAGAAAAATAAGTGAAATGGAAAGCCGTGAAAAAATAACTGTAATAACTGTAATTGTAATTTCAGCCATCATCAAACTCCCTCTAAAAGGCTTAATATCAAAAGTTTAACGCAAAAACATCACAGCAAGAAATTACAACAAAACGAAAAGAAATGATGAAAAAATCGAAGTATAACATCAGTAAAAGGACTGCTCCACCCATGCCTCGACTCGGAAAAGGCACGGAATGCGTCAAACTTTTGCTCTCGCAAGTTTCTAAAGACATGCACGAAGCGATGGTGCCGATGCTCTTTCCGATACTCGGAGCGCACGTTAGCGAGGCAAAGTTCCAATATCCCGACCTTAGTTGGAAGGAAATGAGCGGCATGATG
>CAVCDC010000120.1:0-6608 GCA_963600865.1 Firmicutes bacterium CAG:103 | reverse complement strand
TTCACTCTTCACTCTTCGTTCTTCACTCTTCACTCTTCGTTCTTCACTCTTCACTTTTTACTCCAGGGGCAGCCGCTCTCATGTTGATGGTCATTGCCTCTATCATACGGGTATAAATCTTGTTGAGTTGTTCTATTTGCTGAGCCATCTTACGACTCTGCTCGTTGATCTGGTCGATGGTGCCTATCTGCTGGCTTGCACCCTTCAACTGCATTTCGTAGACTCTACTAATACCAGTCAGTGTGCGGTTCAGGTTCTCCATCTCCTCACTGTCACGTGCCAGTCTACCACTCTGTTCGTTCACTTTTTCGAGCGTCTCGACAAGTTTCTTCAGCTCTTCTACATAATTATTCTGGGCTTCAGTCATCTCTTCTGTGACTTCCTGTTGTCCAGTCAACCATACAGTCTGGGCTGTACCGTTCGCAGCAGCCGTATCTTGCACACTTACGCCCTGCGCCTGTTCTTCCACAGATACCTGACCATTAGTGGCAGGAGCCACCTGTGGTCCGAAGACAATAGGCTGTCCCCCCGTCACAGACTTGGCAGGAGCGCCATTTCCTGAGGCATAAGACACTGCGCCACCGTCAAGATATTCCTCCGTGACATGGGTAGGGATATCCATTCCGTCAGCCGTCTTGTCAAAGGGACGGTCGAACGCCGAGAGGAAGAACACAAACACCTCTGTGCCCATACCGAGGAACAACATCAGGTTGGCTCCAGGCAAATGGGTCAACTTAAACAGAGTTCCCAAGATAACGACAGAAGCACCCCAACTATAAGCGTAATTAAGGAATGTCTGTCCTGGCACGCTATCCATCCACTTCTGCAGACGGTATACCATATTTAATTTACTGTATCCTGCCATGGTTGTCAAATATTGTTATTTTCTGTTCTTTGATGGTTTTTGTTTTGCACTCGATGTGGTAGCAAGGCTTCTCACGCAACGGAATCCGATGTAGGAACGCGGTTGGTTCTGGTATTCCCATGAGCGCCATGCCGAACGGATAAATGACTCCGGGTCTTTCCACGAACCGCCTCTCACACTTTTCTTCTTCAGTCTGTAAGGGTCTTCCTTGGCAGCATTGTAGACAAGTGTTGGATTGAGGTCGTTCATGGCATCCACTCCTGCCTCTGTAAACACCGTACTGGTCCATTCTGCCACATTGCCAGCCATGTCGTAGAGTCCGTTACTGTTAGACGAATAGATACCCACCTTACTGGTTATCAAGTTGCCGTCCTTGGTATAGTTTCCGCGATCGGGCTTGAAGTTGGCGTAGAAACATCCGTCTCCATTCTTCACGTCCTTGTTTTCCCAGGGGAATTCATTTTGGTTCTTACCTCTTGCAGCAAACTCCCATTCTGCCTCTGTCGGTAAACGGTAACGCTGTACGAAACGAGCTTCCGGTCCGAGTCCCTTCAGCAGATAATCTGTACGCCAGGCACAGAACGCGTTTGCCTGTTCCCATGTCACGCCCACCACTGGATAGTCATTGTAGGCTGGGTTACTGAAATAACTGCGCAGATAGGTCTCGTTGTCCGAGTTCTTGAAGTCGTTGACCCAACAGGTGGTATCCGGATACACATTGACAATGTATGTGTTGAGGAAATCCCAAGGTCCCGTCAGAGGCCTGTTGATGGTCTGCGACACGATGTGTCCCTCGTCATCGACATAGGCAGTATCTTTCGAGATCATCACCACCTCGTTGGCATCCACCGTCACGTCCGTATTCAAGTTGCGCTCCTGCGGATTGATACGGTTGCGGCGAAGGGCCGCTGCCGTATAGTCATATATCTCGTATTTGTAGTTGAGTTGTCGCCAGTCTATGAGTTTTTCTCCAGTTACAGGATTGGTGGTATAGACACTTTGGATAGCTCTCTGCTCATCTTCATTGGGTTTGCGGGGCAGAGGCTTCTTCCAGTTCAGATGGGGAGTCACAGGGTCACCATGCTTGTCTTCCGTGATCATATAAGTCTCGTCACCCCCGTAGGCTGGGTCAGCGAGACGTGTACGGATGATGGAGTCGCGCACATAGGCGACAAACTGCTTGTATTCCGAGTTGGTGATCTCGGTGTCGTCCATCCAGAATCCGTCCACAGAGATGTCTTTCTTGGGGGTACCCTGTCCCCAAAGTGAGTCGTTGGATTCGAGTCCCATGTGTAGGAACCCTCGGTTGACCTTCACCATTCCGTAGGGCGATGGCTCAGTGAAGTTTCTTCCACTGACACCTACCACCTCTCCGCCTCTTCCAGACATCGATGATGACTTGGCTCCAAAGCAGCCTGTCAATGCCAATATAGCAATGGCGGAGCAAAGGTAACATATACTTTTTCTCATATCTTTCTTATGTCTTGTTTCTTTTTTATGTCCTTTTCCTTTATACTACAATATTCTGACACTCTTGTGTTTGTTTCTTCCTTTTTTCACGAGGTTGATGTCTGTCTGGTAACCCACATACAGTTCATGACTCCCGTTGCCAGCTGAGAGGGCTGAGGTATAGAACTCATAGCTGTAACCTATCACTACCCCGTGGAATTTTCCTCCCAAAAGTCCGGTGACAGATACCGTCGGCGTATAAGTCACACCGCCATAGAACATGGTTTTCTCATGCGTGTACACCACGCGGCAGGTGACATCACCCCTCCATGCCACCCCGTCGGTTCTGACCAACAAGGAGGGCTTTACTGTTAAAAACGGATTTCTTAGCTTTATATTGTATCCACCTGTCAAATAATATATCGGAGAGATGGAAAATTCGTTGGTCTCCCCCATATGTACCGTTGGGGAAGTGAGGTGTTGGGCTGACACTCCGGCATACCATGCACCGTGCATATAGTAAAGTCCTGCACCGAGGTCAAAGGTGTTTCCGTTCACGTTTGACTTGGGGAGCGCCTGGTCATTGCTTTCTTCGGCGTCGAGCTTACTGCCGTCAAAACTCATGGAGATAAAACCGCCCTGCACACCTACGCTCATCATTCCACCAAAGAGTTTGTGCTTGAAGGCATATTGTAAGGCGAGTTTCTGGTTGGTGAAAAGACCTATCTTGTCACTCACCAACTGCAATCCTGCCCCGTGATAGTTCTTTAGGACATAGAAGGGCATGTCTGCCGCAGCATAGAGTGTCTTCGGACTGTTCTCATAACCTACCATGTTCATGGCATAAGCAGCCGCCACGTTCAACTGCGACTGTTTTCCGACTGAGGCAGGGTCGAAGGATGGCTCCATATCAAAATAATGACTGAATGAGGGATCGTACTGAGCATAACAAGCCGTTGTGCCCAGCATCACGAAAAGTGCCATTATCTTTATTCTCTTATACACGAATGAATAACGCAGTTTTAACAATAATATTGTATCTGCGACGATAAAAAAAATAACACGAAGTAGCATAAAAGTGAAAATCCAGAAAGAAAACCTTGGTGTTTTCGATTAAAAAACGTATTTTTGCAAGCGAAATCATATTATATTAAAGAGGAGACGATACTATGGCAAACTACATACGATTCGACTGGGCGATGAAGAGATTGCTTCGCAACAAGGCCAACTATGCCGTGTTGGAAGGATTGATGTGTTCGCTCTTAGGGGAAAAGTTCAAGATCAAGAGATTCCTCGATAGTGAGTCCAACCAATACAGCGAGAACGACAAGTTCAATAGGGTAGACATCCTTGCGGAGAACAGCAAGGGTGAGTTGGCCATTTTTGAGATTCAGAACACCCGTGAATTGAATTATTTCCATCGCATCCTCTATGGAGTGTCCAAGGTCATCACCGACCATATCGACCTTGGCGATGACTATGACAAGGTAAAGAAGGTCTATTCCATCAACATCGTTTACTTCTCGTTGGGTCAAGCCAAGGATTACGTCTACCATGGCAAGACCGTGTTCCAAGGGTTGCATGGCAAAGACATTCTGAAACTCTCCAATCGCCAGAGCGAGGTGTTCTTCGGCGACAAGACAGAGAAGGGCAAGAGAACCATGCGAGAGGCTGGCGACATCTTCCCCGAATATTATCTTCTTTGCGTAGATAATTTCGACAAACTTGCCGTGAACAATCTGGATGAATGGATCGATTTCCTGAAGACTGGTGATATCAGCGAAGGAGCCAAGGCTCCCGGACTCTCTGCCGCACGCAAATGCCTGATGATTGACAAGTTGTCGACTGCCGACAGAGCCGATTATGTGAGACACATGGAGAACTTGAGATATCAGCGTAGCGTTATCATGACAGGCTACGACGACGGCCTTCAAGAGGGACGTGCAAAGGGAATTGTCGAGGGACATGCAAAGGGAATTGCTGAGGGACATGCAAAGGGAATTGCTGAGGGACGTGCTGAGGGACGTGCCGAGGGACGCGCCGAGGGAGAGAAAGATGCCAAGGTAAAAATGGCATTGAATCTCTTGGCACTGAATGTCCCGATCGATACGATAGCGAAAGCATCTGGATTGTCGACAGAAGAGATAGAAGCCTTGAAGAAAAACAACTGAAACATCCCCACGACAGAAAGTGAAAAAGCCATATAGGAAATTTCCGTAGAGATTACCTATATGGCTTTTTCAGTATCTTGTACTGATTTACTCTTTAGATAGACGATTAGTACTCGTCATCGTTCCAGAGGAAGGGCTGCATTGCATACCAAGCAGTTAGGGCTATAACCCGAGATTATTGATCATTTTATTTCTCGGTAGAAGTCCGTAAAAGGCGACCATATCATAAGAATGGTACCATAAATACAGGAAGACAGATTACACCTTTATCCTTGCGAAAGTCCTTTGTATAAATAAGATACTTATTAGATATACGGTCAGAGAACTTATCACAGAAATTATCTATAGACGTATGTGTCGCATACCCTGAAGACTTCACTTCCAATGGCCACAATTTGTTTCCTCTACTCAGCAAGAAGTCAATCTCATAAAGATGATTTGAAGTCTCAGAAGGGAATGTATAGTAGAACAGATTGTTTCCTGATGCCGTCAACATCTGAGCCACAACATTCTCATAGACATATCCCAAATTGGTATTAAGTTTGTCATTGAGCAACTTATTATAAATTACATTGTCTGTAGCTTGCTTGTCCATGAACATAGAAGTTACAAACAGTCCTGTATCATGCAAATACAACTTGAACTTCTCCAAATTCTTAGTCAATGACATGCCCACATTAGGATCATCCGCATGATATGCTACATTTACTATCATAGAATTCTTCATATCCTCCAATATCGGCAGAATGTTTTCAGCTCTTTGATTATCAATCACAGAACTTACCTGATAACGACCACCTCCATGAGATAATTGAGCTGGAATATTATTGAAGAGTAATGAAGCACGTCCAGTAGAGTCTATTCTTCGTAAGTCTGCATCATAGAGACTTATTATCGAACGCTTCATCTCATCTACATCTACAAAATTATTAGTTTTGATGTATTCAGACACTACCTGAGGCATTCCGCCAATCAACATATAAAGTCTGAAATCACGAAGAGTTTGTCTAACGACAGCATCACCAAGCGCTCTCTTTGACTCAAAACATTGTCTAAGCAAAGGAACACTGACCTCATCTCCCATTGCCCATCTGAACTCTTCATAATCCATAGGATACATCTCGACAATAGTCTCTTCGCTTGGAATCAAAATACCCTCTGTGAATTTTCTGATACCGATAAGAGAACCTGTCTCGATATAATCATAGCGTCCATCAGCAACCAAATACTTAATGGCCTGGCGTGCTTTGGGAGCAAGTTGGACTTCATCAAAGACTATAACAGATTTACGTTCTACAAGCTTCACCTTATAAATCATTTGAAGTTGCAAGAATATAAAATTCAAGTCAGACAAGTCCCCAAACAAATCGACAACTCGCTTAGGAGCCTGCCCGAAGTCTATAAGAATGTACGACAGATATTCCTTCTTCGCAAATTCTTCCACGACAGTTGACTTACCAACTCGTCTCGCACCTTTTATCATCAAAGCACGTCTTCCTCCTGCACGTTCTTTCCATTCACGTAACTGACTGTATATCTTTCTTTTAAACGTATTCATCTACAAAATCCCCATTTTTATTTACTGCAAAATTAGCAAAATCCCCAAATTTAAACAAGCAAAAAGTTGCAGAATCCCCTATTTTATGTTTCATTAACTCAAAATAGGGAGTATAGTTGTCTTTACAGCACTTATTCTCCAAAAGAATCTGGGAATTGCTTGATAATCGAAGTAAAGACGGCAGATTTTATTTTCTCCAAAATAGCCTTTTTGACATGATATTTGGTAGTAAAAGACGGTAAAAAGCCATATAGGAATTTCAGCAGAAATTACCTATATGGCTCATTAACAGCATCTTGTACTGATATACTCTTTAGATAGACGATTAGTACTCGTCATCGTTCCAGAGGAAGGGCTACATTGCATACCAAGCAGTTAGGGCTATAACCCGAGATTATTGATCATTTTATTTCTCGGTAGAAGTCCGTAAAAGGCGAGCCATTAAACATGAATATCACATTTTTATATGCCTAAATCGTTCCTGCAACTCATTGATTCTTTCCAAGAGTCTCTCAAACGATAAAGCCGAGCCATAAATGAAGTGGTTACACATCTCTGCATAATC
>CAVCDC010000119.1:0-6735 GCA_963600865.1 Firmicutes bacterium CAG:103 | reverse complement strand
CTTGTGCCTCGTTTGTGACTGAATGCCAAGGTATTGAAAGCATTTATAGGAGAAGTTGTCGCTTATGGCCAGCTGCAAGTTGATTCTTATGTATGCAGCCACCCATCTGTAGCCATGGGTCGGATGTTCCGAGTGAACATCCTCAACAACGCCCACCATAAACTCACGGTTAATCTCGCGGCTCGAAGGCTCTCTCCTAAGCCATTTCTAATAACCAGAGCGACTAACTCCCATCATCTTGCAGATGTCCTTGACAGGATATTCTTGCGACAGCATGTCCACTATTTTAAACTCTTCATTTTTAAACGAACATACGCCGTTTGCCCATCCTCGTTCCGTCTCACCAAATATTTTTTTTAAGCCGTTCGTTCTCTATGCGCAAACGTAGAATCTCTCGCTTGTACTCTTCCTTGCTTCGGTCAACGCCCTCGGGAAGTATGTCTCCAACGCCAGAATCCGAACGAGCCAACCCCTCTATGCCGGCCTCCTCATATTGTTTCAACCACTTCTTGAAAGAAGTATCTGAAATGTTGTTTGCCCGGCAGAAATCACTGAGTTTAACTTTGGAGCCACCCTTGAACTTACGTATCAAGAACTCCTTTTCCAATGGATTTAAATGCTAGGGTGTAAAGTTAAGTTCTCAAAAATCTTCCTTGAAATCATCTATTTTTGATGGTAATTAAGTAGGGTGTATTCTGTTTTTGTAAGTTCCACGATTCTCGTAATGCCAATTTCCCTCATATCTTATTCTTCTATGGCTTGCAGAACAGGTCATTTATACTTATTGCGAGTGCCATAGCTTTGTATTTCTAATGAGTATCTCTTTCTTGCTGCTCATATTTCGTTCCCTTAGAAAAGACATCCGGGAGATGCTGGGCTGCATATTGTAACATTTGCTCATCAGAGATAAAAGTTTGTTCTCCACATATATTCTTAAGGATTTCCACACCTTTTAACATCATATTTTTCTCTTCTTCGCTGAATGCATAGAACTCATTACCCTGCAAAAGTCGCTCAGATTTAAATGTGTATATTTTGCCGCAGATGTCGCACTCCTTCTCATGGAAGCACATATATTCCTCATTGGAGAGTTCCCTAAAATCCTCCTCCTTTGGAATGAATCCCAACCCAAAGATTGCCTGTACAGCTTGTCCACCGCCGAAAAGTAAATCGAAAAAATCCATTGTTGTATTTTTAATTGTTCATATATTGGCCAGTCCCTATAAGATAAATCAGGAAAAGTCAGCATCATAGATTAGATGGCAAAGTATCTTAGGATAGTTGCCCAAGTATCTTAACATACTTGGCAATGTATCCTAAGATACTTTTTTCACGCCCTTTTCTAATTTCTACATACAATTTCTTCCGCAACGAACGCCGTATCATCCATATGAGGTTGTAGCGTCGTAAAAAACGTCAGGCCCAACGCATTCTCCAGTTTTGTCATTGTTTCCAAAGAAAGGTTCTCTGTACCTTTTAATATTTTAGAGACATATTGTTGAGAACACTCTATCCATTCAGCTAAAGCTCGCTGCGTAAGTCCTTCCTTCTTCATTTTCAACAAAACTTGTACGGCGATATGCTGTGAATGCCTCAGCCAAATGGCATTGTTACGCCGCCATTCCGCTTCCTCTCGCCACTTCGAAGGAGTTTCACTTTGGTGAGCCTCTAAGAATTCTAATGTTTTCTGTTTCATAGTTTCTCCTTTCTTTACATTTACAGTTCCGACAAAAAATCCTCAAAACCATCCGCATCAATCGCGCCTTCGCTTATCAAAAAATGCGCATGGCCTCACCTCCCGAACACATTGTCCTTCGGCGTGTCTTGCGTCGGCGTACCCACCTTTTTTCCTATCACGCACTCGCCCATACAGACGCCCTCCACATGCTCGAAGCTGATTCCCGTGCGGGCACTGCCCACCTCGATGTGGTCGAAGGAGACATGGGTTACGGGCTTGGGCTCCGCGCCTTGCAGCACGAGGGCAGCCGCACTCACATTCTTGCATCGCAAGCCATCCACGAAGATGTTTCTCACGGTGGAGAAATGATTGTTGTCCTGTCCCTCGCTGGCATAGCGGCTGGTCACGTAGAAGAGATCCTCCACATCGCCGAAGGTGCAGTTGTTGACAAAGACATTCTCCACGAAACCGCCACGGTCAGGATTGGTCTTGATGAAGATACCGCGCTTGCAATAGCCTGCATAGTCGCAGTTCTCCACGATGACGTTTCTCACGCCCGACGACATCTCGCTGCCTATCACCACGGCGTGCAAGCCCTTGAAATGGCAGTTGCGGATGATGATGTTCTCCGAGGGCGAATGGGCGTTCCAGCCATCGTTGTCACGACCGCTCTTGATGGCCACGTTGTCGTCGCCATTGTCGAAGGTCACGCCCTCGATGAGGATGTTGCGGGAGCACTCGGGGTCGATGCCGTCGTTGTTGATGAGCTTGGCATCGTAGCGCAGGTTGCGGCAGATGATGTTCTCGCTCTTCAGGAGATGGACGCACCAGAAGGGGGAGTTGGTGATCTTCACTCCTTCGAGGGTGACGCCCCGGCAGTTGTAGAGCTGCACGAGCTGCGGACGAAGCCAACAGCCGTCGCCAAACCGTCGCTGCTCCACGGGCACATCCTCATGGTTCATCCTGCGACTGAGCTGCTGCGCCTTCTTCTGGTTGGGTTTCCAAGTGGCGAAGGTGGTCATGGCGTTGCCGTCGATGGTGCCCTCGCCCACGATGGCTACGTCGTGCAGACCGTAGCCATAGATGAGCGAAGAATAGTTGTAGAGGAAAGTTCCCTCCCAACTGGTGCTCACCATCGGATAGTATTTCTCCTCGGGGGCAAACTTGAGGGTGGCTCCCTTCTGTAGCTCTATGCAGACATTGCTTTGCAGCACGATGGGACCCTTGATATAATAGGTGCCGGCTGGGACCACAATCCTGCCCCCTTCCATGGCGGAAGCCTTCTTGATGGCCTCGGCAAAGGCCGTGCGGCAATCAGTCTTACCGTCGTTCTTCGCTCCAAACTTCTGGATAAGCAAGGTCTTGGAAGGCATCTTCGCTCCGGAAATAAGGCTGAGGATGCTGTCGCGCAAGGCCGTCCTTCTCTGGCTCATAGACGATGCGCAAGCCATCTCCTGCGCAGAGGCAGGCACAACACTCATCATGAGGAATGAGGCGGCACAAGCCAGCCCCATAATCCTGGATTTCATATTCATACAAGTCCCGAATTACTTGATAAACTCTATCTTGCTCACGTCCCTTGGCTTTGCCTCGGGAGTCTCGTCGGGATAGCCCACGGCGAGGATGTAGCAAATCTCATAGCCTTCGGGCAGGTTGAGCTTGGCGAGATAGGGCTTGCAAGCCTCGCTGCCCTGGAGGAAGCGCACGGGACCACCCAGGCAACAAGTGCCGAGGCCCAACGACTTGGCCGCCAACATCATGTTCTCGCCCAGCAGTCCAGCATCCACCTGTCCACTGCCCTTCGGCGTTGCCACCACGATGATGTTAGGAGCATTGCGATACATGTTCTTGAAGTTGGCGTCGCGCTTCACCTGCTCGGGGTTCTCCTTCTTGAAAATCTCCGTAGTGCCCTTGATGAAGTCCTGATTCTCCACCACGCGTACAGCCCAAGGCTGCTGGTTCATACCATTCGGGGCGTTGATGCCGCACTTGGCGATGAGAGCCAACTTCTCGTGCTCCACAGCCTTGTCGAGATACTTGCGAATGGAGCGGCGCGACATGATGGTCTTTATCACCTCGTTGCTCATCTGGCAGCAAGGTTTCACCTCTTGTTTCTTCTGGCAACAGGAAGCCTCTGTCTGTCCGTCACACTTCTTTTCCGATTTGCCTGAGCAACAGTTCTGTGCCTGGCTCAGCGATGGCAACAGCATCATGCCGCAAACCATCAAAGTCTTCATATTCATCATAATCAATCACTTTATAATTATCAGAATGCAAAAATACGATTATTCATGAGAAATACAAAAAAATATGTCAGATTACCCCCGATGTGTCACTACATCCACCACGTGGCTACCAGCCCCCATCAGGTCGGCACGCTCAGAGACACACTTTTGGTATTCGAGGAAACGGGCAAATGTCTCTTCGCTCATCTGGTTGAGACGGGTTCGCATGTAGTCGGCAGGTCCGTCGGGCGAGAATATCGTGACACGATCTAACCCTGCCAGGCTATTGAGCCGGTCGATGTCCTCCAGGCGCACATAGTCGTAGAGTTCATCACTGTCCGCCTGTATGTGGAAGTTGCTGTCCACAGCACCACGCTCCATCAGTCCCCCGATGCGGTCTTCGTCAAAGCAATAGGAAAGGATGCTGTACTCGTTCATCAGATAAGCTACAAAGATCAAGCCTCCGGGCTTCGTCACCCGTTTCGCCTCTGTCAGCGCCTTCAGTTTCTCATCATCACCGATAAGGTGGTAGAGCGGACCGAGCAGGAGTGTGATGTCAGCCGACGCTGAGGGCAGGAAGGGCATGTGGCGTGCGTCGCCCTGCACCACGTCGGCGGTAGGTTCACGCTTCTGAAATACGTCGATGTTGCGGCGCACCAGTTCCACCGCCTTCACCTCATAACCTTCCGCCATGAGAGCAGATGTATAGCGTCCTGTGCCTGCCCCGATGTCGAGCAGCCGGAACCCAGGACGGAGGAAACGGTGCAAATGATACATCGTCGTCTCAAACTCCACGATGCCGTGTCGGCGCTGCAAGCGTAGGTCTTCAGGGTGTTTGTTGTAATGCTTTTCTATATTGGATAGTGCCATAATTCTCTTTCTTTTAGTTGTCTTATAGGTTTAGCAACCATTTCCATACAGGCATCACTTCAATGTTGATGCCTTTTACTTCCACTTTTTCTTCTAACTCATATGTCAGAATGATGAGGCGTCTGCATTCCAACACCTTTGCCAGTTTGACAAGGGCGGTCGATTCCCTTTCCCAAGTCTCGGCAGTCTTCCGTGGGTTGTAGCTAACTTGGATGGCTGTGGCTGCATCTGGTATGTAGAAATCCACCTCCACATTCTTGTTGTAGAAAAATACTTGCTCGTCCAATCCATATCTGCGGAATAGCTCCATGGCAACCATATTCTCCAATAAGGAAGTGTCAACGTCTATGGCGAGTATGCTGATGATACCGTTGTCCACAAAATAGTATTTGGGATTGGTCTCTCGTTGCGTGAGATTGTCGGCAATGTTCTTGATGGGGTAAACCAAGAACGCATCTTTTGAATACTCCAGGTAATTGATCAGAGTCGGTTTGCTGAGCTTGGCTCCAGTGGATGCAATGATATTGGTGAGACGTGTGAAAGAAATCGGTTGCTTCACGCTTTCTGCCAACTTTCGGAAGAGTATGCGGAGCGAAAACTGATTTTCGATTTTGTTGCGTGAGGCAATGTCGCCCAGGTAAATCTTTTGGTACACGCTATTGATGTAATCTCTCTTTGATGCCAGCTTTGCCCCCTCGGGAAAACCTCCAAAGCGGTAATAGCTTTCAAAGTATCGCTGTACTTCCGCTCTTCCCGAAGTGGTGGCTATGGTGTTTGGATCAAAAGCCACCTCGTTGGCAGAGAGAAATTCCGAGAAACTATACGGCATGATATGTTTGGTGATGTAGCGACCTCCTAAGGTGGTGGCCACATCGCTGCCCAGCATCTTGGCGTTGCTGCCAGTGATATAAACCCTGTAATTGTTGTCGGCTAAGCGTCGTGCAAATTTGTCCCACCCATCGATGTTCTGTATTTCGTCAAGAAATAGAATGGGGCGCTCGGTAGACATCATGCCGTGAACCTCAAGGATGAGATTGAGTTCTTGGGCAGTCATCCCCATCAATCGTTCGTCCTCAAAATTGATGTAGAGCATGGAGTCCCAGGTGATACCTCGTTTTAGATATTGTTGGATCTGCTGATAAAGCATGAAGGATTTTCCAGCTCGTCTCACGCCGATGAGTACATAGTTGGCAAAATCTTCCATTTGGAAGTTTCTTGGAACAATATGCTGTAGTTCTACCTCTTTTCTGTTCTCCAAGAGTATTTCCCTGATAACTTCTTTCTGTATCATAACCTCCATATTGTTTAATTGACTTTACAAAATTACAATTATTTTATTAAACCGACAAAACAATATGCACTTTTAACATAAAAATGGGAGGAAAAACCTATTTCTTAGCTATTGAAGGCACATACCATTTGCAACCTTATGGGTGGAATCCCTTTCTTGTTTTAGAGAATTCTCTGTCAAAGAGTTATACTGATCTGTCATTGCATCTATGACTTCTCGAACTTGGTACGAACTTGAGTCCTGCTTAGACCCAACTTGGTTCATGCTTAGCCATGTCGGGGCACTTAACCCCACAATACTCCACTATGTTTTTCAAAGCTCCGACACATACCGTTTGATCAGTCCAGCGTGCGACATAGGCTTCTCCCCGTCATCTATGTCCTCGTTTGTGTCATAGTCGAGGAGAACCACGGTGCGTTCAGCAGAGAGTTTCTTGATGGTCTCGATGCTCTTTGCGCAATAGTGCTCAAGCATGTAATAGTAGGACGGGATGTAAATCTTCTTACGGGCTTCGATGTATCCCATCAGTTCACCATTGTACATGTGGCCCAGGCAACGGCCGTGCGTACGACAAGTGCGCTTCATGTTGAGCATAGTCTTGTTGGCAAAGCGTGAACGGTCGATACCTTCACCCTCAAACACCTTCAGTCCCTGCCATATTCCTTCCACCG
>CAVCDC010000118.1:0-6848 GCA_963600865.1 Firmicutes bacterium CAG:103 | reverse complement strand
TCAGTACCGTTGGTGTAAGGAGCTGTGATGTAGCTGTTCTTGCCCGGTTCGAGGGTGAGGGTACACTTGTTGAAGAAAGCGTCGCCGCCACCGCAGATGAAGTCTACGATACCGTGGATGTCTGAGTCCTCGAAGTAATACTTACCGCTGTTGTTGTTGCTGTAGTATGTATCCTGGTAAGAGAGCATCTTCACGTTCTTGCAGATGGTGTTCGTACCCTTGTCCTGCAGACATACGGCACGGCCTGTGTTGCCTGCGTCGTATGGGTAGGCATTCTTCAGGGTGAGGTCTTGCAGGTAGAGTCCTGTGCTGGTGTTGTAGAGTGTGGCAGTGATGCCGATACCCTCTTCCGTCGGGGTGTTCATGATGATGGTGTTCTCCATGCTCTGACCCACGATGGAGATGTTGTCACCGCTGATGGTGGTGAGGCACTTGTCGCCGAGGTCGTATACACCGTCAGATACGAAGACGTAGCTACGCTCTTTGGTCTGGGTAGCGTTGTAGTTGGCCATTTCGAGAGCAGAGATGAAGCTGTTGCCATCGCCTGGTACTACTGTGAACCAGTTGCCCTCCTGACCGTATGTGTCCTGAGTCTCGTTGACAACGCTCATGTCGTGGAAGTAGTAGCTGCCTTCGCTGAACGAGATGGTGTATGTGCCTTTCTCCGATAAAGTGTTCTTGATGATGCCGACAGCACCGTCCTTGCTTCCCTTTGCGTTGAGGGTTCCTACTACATTGCCATTAGGAGAGGTGAGGGTGATAGTACCCTGGGAATAGCTGCAGAGGCCGAACTTCACGTAGCCCTTGCCGCCCAACAGGATCTTGATGGTGTCGGAAGCCTTGAATACCCAACCGTGGTTGGCATCGTGCCATCCTGCCTGTGTGTTGTCGTTCAGAACGAAAGACTCGTGGTCGGCAGCGCAGAAGCCTTCCTTCTGAAGGTTGTAGTCATAGCGTGCTGTGTCGTTGGCAGTCTCGATGTCTGTCACGACAGCGTAGAGGTTGATGTCGCCCTTTATTTGGTCATCCTCGGTGTACTTGATTTCGTCCTTCTTCAGTGACGAAGCCCAGCCACGGAACTTCTTGCCTTCGGCAACGGTTACCTTGCTTGCTGCCTCCTCAGAGAAAGTAGTGATGGTGGCATCCTGCTCTACAGCCTGTGTGCCGAGCTGTGTCGTGCCGTCTACATCATAATAGGTAAGGGTGAAGTCGGGCTTGAAGCCGACGGTCAGTTCGTAAGTTGCCTCGTCATCGTCTGTTGTTACCACAATGGTAACGACGGTCTTCTGGGCTGCTCCCTCGCCAGTAGTGGTGTAGGTAGTGCTCTTGATGGTACCGTTGTCAGCAACGATGTTGGTAAGAGGATTCTCCTCAGAGATGAGTGTGTTCACCTTGGAGATGTTGATGGTAGCGATTTGCTTGCCTGTGTTGTCTTCCTCGAAGATGTCGGCTGCCTCATACTTTGTTCCATTGAGAGAGAAACTTCCGAGCATTGGGGTCTTGCTCATGTCTACGTTGCCATAGATGGCGAGGTCGGAGACATAGGCGTTCTGATTTAATGCGAAGTTCTCGAACTTGATCTGGCAGTTGGTGCGGTTGACATCGAGAGTGAGGTCTTCGCCCTTGGCGTTACCGATAGCTACGTTGTGGATAGCTACCCAGTCTGTATCGCCGTCACCCTTTACTGATACCTTGATACCACGGTTGCCGCCAGTGGCTGCCTGGTGGAGGGTAATCTTGGTGATGCTTGCCAATTTTGAGGTAACTGCGTTCGGCTCTTCTTGTTTATATTCGCTTGTAAACTTGGCTGTCTGCATGTAGCCAGTGACATCGGGAAACTTGGATTGTTTACCTGTTGGGTAGATACCTACACCGTTTAAGGAAAAAGTCAAGGTCTCCTTGCTGTAGAGAGTCTTCTTGTTGACGATGACATCAGAAGATGTGCGGTCAACTTCTTCCCAGTCTGTGAAGCTTGTAGAATAGAGTCGCTTCTCCTGGATAGCACCAGCCTGTACCACCTTGATGGAGTAGAGGTAGCTGGTGCCTGTGGCAATCACCATTACGAGCTTGTTCTTTACTTCTGCTGCTGTGGCTCTGTGTACGGTTACATCTTCTGTGGCAGCTTCGCCGCCTACAGTGTAGTTGTGGTAGCCAGGATAACTGGTTACTGTCACTACGTCCCTTGTAGACTTGACGGGAATCATCAGAATGGTGCCTTGGTTGAACTGGGCATCTGTTTGTCTTCCCTGCAGTTTGCTATTGGAAGCAGTAGCCGTTACATACATCAAGACACTATCCACGGTAGATACAACAGAATTTGTTGTCCCTTGGATGTTTGTTTTAATGATGCCTTCCGGCAAGTTGTTTTGGAAGTCCCATACCGCCGTCACGTCTTGCGCCTTTGTCGCAGAGGCGACAAGGAGCATCAACATGACAAGCAGGTTGAACTTGAAATGTAGTTTTTTTCTCATTGTTTTGATTATTTTTAGTAAAGTCTATATTTGGTGATTTAGTAAGTCCATTTTAGTGGTTTTATAATTTCATCTTAGTGGTTTGGTAAAGTCTATTTTTTGGTGGTTGGTAAAATCCTTTTGGTTTGTTGCCGCATATATTAATAAGGTGTATCTGTTTAGGTTTGTTTTGTGCTGCAAAATTACGACAAAATAAAATAGGTTGTTTCCCTTTGCTCCTGATAGTTCACGTAAACGTTTTCGAGATTTTCTTTCACAAAAGTCTTGCACGTTTCCCCAAAATGTCTTAACTTTGTCCGAAGATAAATAAGAACCAACCGATTTTTATTTACTAACCAATAAAATATAAACTAAAAACTACAAAAGTATGAAGAAATTCTTTACTCTTATCGCAGCCGTCGCTATGGCTGTAAGTGCTAATGCAGACACCAAAATTCTCGAGTGGAATATCTCATCTTGGGATGTTCAGACAATTTCAGAGACTTCGGAAACAGATCACATGAAAATGTATGTTGGTACAGATTCTGATGGTAAGTTGTGCTCTTTTACCGTTGATACGAATAATAAGACTATTGATGGTGTAAAATACACCAAGCGTCTTAAGTTTGGTGGCAAAGGCGCATTCGATGGTGTAACTCCTCTTTATCGTGTTTTGGAGTTCTCTGTAGATGGCCCTGCTGATTTTTATGTAGCATTGACTACTTCAAACAGCACAGATGCAAAAGAAGTCTATTTGGAGGCTCTTGAGGATGGTGCTACTGAGAAAACCAGTGTTGAGACAATCAATTTGGCTGCAAGTGAACTGAAAGGCGTGACAGTTAAATATACAGGAAAGGCTGGTAAGCTCTTCTTGTGGCCTAATGGTGGTGTGAATATTTACGATATTAAAATAACTTCATCTACTACTGGCATTTCTTCAGCCGTTTCAGAGGTTTCTTCTGATACTGACGCCGCTACATACAATGTCTTGGGTCAGAAGGTAGCAAGCAACACCAAGGGTCTTGTTATCAAGAACGGTAAGAAGTTCATCAACAAGTAATCACACCTTATTATATATAAGGCTCTCCACTTGCCACTACAGGCAAACGGAAAAGCATACATTCCCTGCTTCCGCATTGCGGAGGTAGGGAAGTTCTTTTTAAAAGGTAAAAAGGTAAAAAAGTAAAAAGGTAAAAAAAGCTAACGCCGTATGGGTTTCGAAAAATTTATGATAATTGGCTTTCCCTTCGGCTGCCGAACGTTGTTTCGTGTTATTCGTGGTTCAAAATAATCCGAGATTTCTGTGATTTCTGTGCTTTCTGTGGGAGCTTTCAGAAACACCCGGGTTTCGTCAGAAAAATACCCGGGTCTCATACAAAAAATACCCGGGTTTCGTGACGGAAATACCCGGGTATTTTTTTAAAGGCCATAACTATAGTCATAACTATGGGATTTAGCCTCCGTAACTATGGGAGTTAGGGGGCGTAAGTATGGGAGTTACGAGGCGTAACTCCCATAGTTATTACTGGCAATCACTTACATGATAACTTTGTCGGCAAGCGTCTTGCCGTTGCTGAGTGTAATCTTTCTGATGGAGACACCCTTCTGTGGTGCAGCCATGCGAGTGCCGTCGAGGGCATAGTATGTGATGGAGCTCACCGCACTGCTCATGGTAGGCAGCATACTGATGCCAGTAGACTTCCATTCGGGGTAGTACTCGTCAATCGGTTCGAGGGCACCTTGGTTCTCCGCCTTCATGATAGACTCCACGAGCGAGTTGGCGTACACCTCTATGTTCGTGTAGTACTGCTTCGGATCGATTGTGGTAGTGATGGCATCTGTCGCATCATTCGGGTTCAGTCCGTTGGCAGTCTCCCATTCGTCAGGGATACCGTCGTTGTCACTGTCGAAGCCCGCAGGGCGAGAACCCGTTCCGAAGTCGTTCTCCGTATATCCGTTGACATCCGATACGAGGTCGATGAGACCTGGTGACTTTGTGATGCTTCCCATGTAAGTTGCTGTACCCGTTGTGGCTTCCTCTACATTTCGTGCGTCCACCTCGTCACGGTAGAGGGAGGCACCGACATACGCCAATACCTGTCTGAAGGCATCATCCGCCTCGTGGGTGGTTACTATACCCGTGGGACAAGGCTTGTCCATCTTGATCTTCACGCTCGACTTATCGTTGATGTTGTCATGCTCCACAGCGTCGCCGTAGAAGTTGTTGACATCGGGAGTGTAGTATATGCCGTTGACACACGGTATGCCATCATCGTATTTGACGCCAGACCAGTCCCTGTAATAGGTCTTCTTGCCTGCTCTGGTCTCTGTCGTATTGCCATAAATGTAGTAGCGGCTCGTCATGTCGTAGAACTCTGGATGGCTTGTGTCTGCGTTGCCTTCTTTTGCTAATGTTACCGTTGTGATAACGTCTTGGTTGCCACGCTCCTCGCCAGTGCTAACAGAGGTGCCATCACTCTTCTTTTTGAGACTCTTGCTTGGGCCAGCCTTGTAGTAGTTGTTTACGATATTGATCTGTCCACCGCCAGGACCACCATAGCAGGTACCTTGCGCATTGTACATCACGCAGTTGCGGAAGTCCACGTTTTCTGCCTGTACGGTGTTCTCCCACTTGTACTCGCTGTATTTATCGTTGTTTTTGTAGCCCGACCAACCGTATCGTGCTCCGCAGAAGCGCGGACCGCGGTTCAAAACGTGGGCGATGAAGTTGTGGTGGAAACTTGCCAACTTACCGCCCCAGATACCACCGTAGCCGTGGGCTCCCTTGGAGTGCCCGGGGTTGGTGAGGCTCTCTGCGATGGTACACCACTGCATGGTGAAGTTGTTGTTGTCGTAGTAGGAAGCCACCTCGTCGATGCTCCACGAGAAGGAGCAGTGGTCAAAGATGATGTTCTTCTTGTTGCGCTGCCATGTGGCATCGGCATCATCATCGACGTTCTTCTCCTGACCGCGTCTGAAGCGGATGAAACGAATGATGCAGTTGTCCTCTGGACGTATCGTGTAGTATCTCAGGGTGATGCCTGGAGAAGGAGCTGTCTGTCCGAGGATAGTGGTGTTGGCGCCGATGGTGAGGTTGCCTTGCAAGGGGATGACACCCGCCACATCGAAGACTACGATCTTCTTGGCGTCGCCAGTCACTGCAGCACGGAAAGAGCCTACGCCCGAATTGTTGAGATTGGTGACATGGACGACTTTTCCGCCTCTACCACCCGCGACGTATCTGCCGTGTCCTTCGGCACCAGGGAATGCGGGAGCTTGCGCCTGTGCTGCCACACTGAGCAGACAAGCGGCGATGGTTGCCATTAAAGCTTTTTTCATCTTTTGTTTGTTTTGTTAGTTTTTTGTTAGTTTGTGTAGGATTCCTGAAACAGGGAAGGGGTGTCCTTTGCGCTGCAAAGTTATGAAAAAATATGGAGAAAAGGCAAAGAGAAATGCGGAATTTTTAGTCTTCTTATTCTTTATTCAGATTTCCATATAGTTTAGCAAACTCTTCCAAACGTAATACTATTACTTTTGGAAAGTCTACATCTTTCAATTCCTTGAAATGTTTGTCATCGGAAACGATAAAGTCTGCATTGGCAAAAATGGCACAATCAACAAACTTGTTGTCATCAGGATCCTTTGTTATTAGATTCCAATGATAATGTGCATCAACCCTTAGGGTATTGGGAGCTTGAACAAGAATCTCCAAAATCATGTTGGCGATGAGGCGATTAGTCTTTAGACAAAGAATTTCTTCATATTCTTCAAGAATTTCTGTTGTGTAACAAAGGCAATAGTCGCCATTCAAGAATCCTTCCCATAAGGCGTAATTCTTGCTCCTTCTTGCAATGATTTGCAATAAGCAATTGGTATCTAATACTATGTTCCTTTGCATACTGCTATTTATACGAAGTACGCAAATGTTCTGACTGCATAGATTCCAACTTTTCATTGCTCCATGCACCAGAGTCCCAAAGTTTGTCCATTTCTCTTTGCATTCGTTCGTTCATGAACTTAATGAGCGTACGTTTTAAGTCAGACAAGTCTTGCTCTGAGTGCAAACAAGAAATGACGTTGAGTACTGCTTGTTGTGCAGGAGTAAAATGTAATAATGGAGTAGCCATATTATTGTACCTTAGAAGTTCTTTTGGCAAAGTTACGACTTTCTGCTGAACCAGCAAAGGAATTTACAAGAAAATTATGACTGTATAGTGGAATGGAAGACACTAAGTTTTTTGAACCACGAATAACACAAATTTAACGAAACAACGTTCGCCGGCCGAAGGGAAAGGCAATCTTTCTGAATCTTTTAAACACGAATTATCACGAATTATCCACGAAACAACGTTCGGCGGCCGAAGGGAATTGAAAATCGACGGCCGTAGGGAAAGTCAA
>CAVCDC010000117.1:0-6967 GCA_963600865.1 Firmicutes bacterium CAG:103 | reverse complement strand
CGCCCGTATTGAACGGCGGCCAGAGCGGTCCCCACAAGATTCAGGGCATCGGTGCCGGCTTCATCCCCAAGACCTACGACGGCACCTACATCGACGAGGTGTTCGACGTGCAGAACGACGATGCCATCAAGGCTGGTCGTGACTTGGCGCAGACGGAAGGCTTGCTTGTAGGCATCTCCTCAGGCGCAGCCGCCTTCGCAGCCACCGAGATTGCCAAGCGCCCGGAGAACAAAGGTAAGAAGATTGTGGCATTACTGCCAGACACAGGAGAGAGATATTTAAGCACTGTACTCTATGCTTTCGAGGAATATCCTCTGTAAACAGCAGTGGTTTTCTTGAAGAAAGCTAATCAGAAAGCGAAAAAGGAGATAATGACTTGTTGGAAAGCCGTTATCTCCTTATTTCGTCAACGTTTTTCTCTATTGCAAGCTAACGATTAATCAACTACAAGCCAACAAATTATCTATTCAAGTCAACGATTCCCAATGATTTCCTGCGATACCCAACGATTTTCAATGATGAAGAACTCCCTGCAACACGCTTTCCGTGCCACCATCCCAATCATGGCTGGTTACGGCTTCCTTGGTTTTACATATGGCATCTACATGCACGAATTGGGGTTTACCTTTCTCTACCCCATGCTCCTCGCCGTGACCGTCTATGCCGGCAGCGCCGAGTTTCTGTTGGGCAACCTGTTGTTGGGTAGTTTCCATCCCTTGCAGGCATTCTTGATGGTGCTGATGGTGAATGCGCGCCATCTGTTCTACGGACTGTCGATGCTTGAGAGATACAAGGGACTGGGCTGGAAGAAATTCTTCCTAATCTTCGGAATGTCAGACGAGACCTTCGCCTTGACCAGTACCACAACACCACCCAAAGGTACGGACCGCGGATGGTATCTGCTCTGGATAACATGGCTCGACGAGACCTACTGGGTCATAGGAGCCACGGCAGGAGGCCTTGTCGGTCCGCTGCTCACCGTCGACCTCCGTGGTCTCGACTTCGTGCTTACTGCCATGTTCACCGCCATCTTCGCCGACAACTGGTTTCGGGAGAAGAACCATACCAGTTCTCTCTCGGGACTGATACTCTCGGGTCTCTGCCTTGCCATCTTTGGAGCCGACAGTTTTATCATCCCGAGCATGGCTTCCATCCTTATCTTCCTCACAATCGTGAGACAGCGACTCCAACAAAAACTTACCGACACACAATGACTACTACACAACAAATCATCATGGTGGCGGCAGGCACACTTGCCACCATGACCACCCGGTTTCTTCCCTTCATGGTTTTCCGCCCAGGCAGGCCAACACCTAAGTACATCCTCTATTTGGGCAGTGTACTGCCAGCCTCCGTCTTTGCCCTCTTGGTGGTGTATTGCCTTCGCCATGTCTCGTTTGCCGAATGGGAGACAAGCGGCAGTATTCTTTTCCTATCAGCCGACTCCATGGCGCAACTGGCAGGGGTAGTCGTCACCATTGCCGTACATGCCTGGCGCAAGAACATGATGCTCTCGACTGCAGTCGGGACGGCAACCTACATGCTTCTACTTCGCCTCAACAGTTTCTTGTGATGCGCTTCCCGTCACACCCCATCTTCTCGGCATCCGCCAGGTGCGGCATGAATTCATTCTCGTCCTTGAAAAAGACATTGAACGCCGACGAACAGGGGAA
Organism: Firmicutes bacterium CAG:103; assembly: GCA_963600865.1. Taxonomy (GTDB): domain Bacteria; phylum Bacteroidota; class Bacteroidia; order Bacteroidales; family Bacteroidaceae; genus Prevotella. The sequence continues at coordinate 5,294 of CAVCDC010000117.1, read as the reverse complement.
ACGGTTGAAGTAGACATTGCAACTCATATACAACTGGATGTCGCTCACCTGACTGCTCGTGAGGACCGTATTATAATACTTCAATATGCTTGGTAGGACACGTGGCAACACCTTGATGCCTTTCCTCCCGTCATGAAAATTGACGATGGCTATGACATGGTATCTCACACGCTTGTCCACACCCTGCTCCCGCTCCTCAGGGGTACTCTTGTGACTGATGGAGAGATGTCTGCCAAACTTTTGGTTGATGCCGTTCATGATCTGCTGGAAAATCTTTCCGTGAGGTGCCGTGTCCTGTATCTTGAAGTAGAGGATGTAATAGTGAATCATCTCGTGGATGATGATGTCCTCCAACTCCTCCTCAGACAGATTGAAGCGCGTGTTGATGCGCAGAAAAAAGTCACGGTATTCCACCTTTCCTGTCCACCCTCTTCGTGTCGTGAAACAACATTTGCCGAGAAATGTCTTGGCATTGCTCAGTTTGATGGGCAGGGGAGGAAGTTTGCCGCTAAACATTTGTTGGTTGTACTCGTCGAACTTTTGCTTTATCAAGGATATTGTAATGTCCATTTTTTGACTCTTTCCGAAGTGTGTGATGCTTTAAGGCCACAAAATTAATCATTTTCATTGAGATGAGAGGATTTTTCTCCTTTTAAGTTTCTTTACCTATGAAAAAATATGTAACTTTGCCATCATGAAAATAATAGATTGGAAAAAGACCGTCGTCTTCCTGATTGTTATCGGAGGACTTGTTTACATCACAAGGGTAGGACTGCACATGACAGCCCTCAACTCGTTTCTTACCACCCTCGGTGTCTTGCTGCTTCTCTTTGTGGGCGACCACTTTGCACAGCAGATAGACGAATGGTTGAAAAGAAGAAAAGGTTGAGTATATTTGCTCTTTAAGTAGGGTACAGAAAAATCGTACCACTTATTATTTTGTTACTAAAACAAGTTTTCCGACTGGCAGAGGTTCGGACAGAAAAACGTAAAAACAGGAGAGATGACAGTAGAGAAGTTGACTGACTTATACAGACAGTGGGCTGGCGAAGAACCAGCCGGAGTGGTGAAGCTTGCCGGACAGGGGAGCAACCGACAGTATTTCCGCATGACTCAGCAGGACGGCAATTCCGTAATTGGCGTGATAGGCACAAGTCGTGACGAGGACCATGCCTTCATCTACCTCGACAGGCATTTCTCGCTCAGGCAGTTGCCCGTCCCTAAGGTGCTTGCTGTGAGCGACGACGAACTGTGTTACATACAGACCGACCTCGGCGGGACTTCTCTCTTCGATGCCATCAGAGGTGGCAGGGAGGCTGACGGCAGGTATAACCAGAAGGAGAAGGAACTCCTGAAGAATACTATCCGTGAACTGCCAAATATCCAGATTCGCGGCGCACGCGGACTGGACTGGAGCAACTGTTACCCACAGCCGGAGTTTGACGTGGACAGCGTGCTCTTCGACCTCAACTACTTCAAGTACTGTTTCCTGAAGCCCACAGACCTCGACTTCCACGAACTCAAGTTAGAGGCAAACTTCCGTCTCTTTGCCAAGGACTTGACTTCGGAAAAGATGGACAGTTTTCTCTATCGCGACTTCCAGGCACGCAACATCATGCTCGACGAAGAGGGGAACCCCTACTTCATCGATTTCCAAGGAGGGCGAAAGGGACCGTTCTATTACGACCTCGCCTCCTTCCTGTGGCAAGCTTCGGCCAAGTATTCCTTCAAGCTCCGCAGAGAGTTGGTGTGGGAGTACTACCAGTCGCTGAAGAACTATACTGAGGTTCCGTCCGTCCGACATTTCGTCAACCGCCTGAGTCTCTTTGTCCTCTTCCGCACCTTGCAGGTATTGGGCGCTTATGGCTTCCGCGGTTATTTCGAGCGCAAGAAGCATTTCTTGGACAGCATACCGCCAGCCATCCAAAACCTGCGTGACCTCCTGAAGATGGGAGAGAAGGTGTTCCCCTACCCCTACATGATGGATATGCTGCGCCGCCTCACCGAACTCCCACAGTTCAAGCGCGTGGAAAGTGTCGTGCTCAACCGTGCCGACGGCTATAAGGTGGCTGACAGCAACATCTATCGTGCCCATCCGCAAGACGGTCCTGCCACATATTCCAAGTATGACGGCAAGGGTCCCTTGGTGGTAAGGGTGTATAGCTTCTCCTTTAAGAATGGTATTCCAGAAGACCCTTCTGGCAATGGCGGAGGGTATGTCTTCGACTGCCGAAGCACGCACAACCCCGGTCGTTACGAGCCTTACAAGAAACTGACAGGACTGGACGAGCCTGTCATCCGTTTCTTGGAGGATGACGGCGAGATACTTACCTTCTTAGACAGCGTGTACAAGCTTGCCGACCATCATGTGCATCGTTACATCCAGCGTGGCTTTACTTCCTTGATGTTCTGTTTCGGATGTACTGGAGGCCAGCACCGCAGTGTCTATTCCGCACAACATCTGGCAGAGCATATCCACGAGAAATTTGGTGTGGAGGTAAGGGTTTGCCACCGGGAACAACATATAGAGCAGGTCTTCCAAGCAGATATGTAATTCAACTATTTATCACATCGCGACTCCATCCATTCTGCGTGGTTTCCGTTATATAGTAAGCACAACCTACTATATCCTTGACCTTTGCGAGTTATGGTGCTACTATGTGATTTGCACAAATGGCACTTGTACAAAATCATTTTATTCAAATTGGTCAAGTAGCACTTGACCAATTGTGTTATCTTGAAATTTGGCAAGTGACACTTGCCAAATTGGAAAAGTTGCATACGCTTTGGCAAATCTCATCATATTTCTAAGATGTATGCTTTTGGCAACTGCAATGAATTAGCATCGAAATACATTGCCAAAATGTTGGCAATTTTATAAAATCAAAAATCCTAACCACTTATTATCAAGCAGTTAGGATTTTTCCAGGTGCGCCTGATAGGACTCGAACCTACACGGCCTAAACCACTAGATCCTAAGTCTAGCGCGTCTACCAATTTCGCCACAAGCGCATAAGTGGGTGCAAAGGTAATACTTTTATTTGAATAAAAAGAAGAAAATGGGAAACAATTTGTATAGACACACAAAATGTCTATACTTCTTCCGTTATTTCCTGCATTTCCTTGCGCTTCTTCTCATTGCGCGGACAGTCGTCGGCGATGTGTCCCAACGGCACGATGACTACCGGCTCATACCCCTCGCGATGGAAATACTGGTTGACAATGGCGGGATCGAAGGCGCACACCCAGCAAGTGCCGAGTCCCCGCTCTGTCGCCGCAAGGCAGAGATGCTCGGTGGCAATGGCGAGATCGATGTCGCCATGTGGCTTTGCGTCATACTTGCGCACCCAGTTTTCTTCCACGTTCTTCATTCCCACAATATACATCGGGGCGGTAGCAAACCACGGGCGGTCGTAAGCCTCTCGCAGGTGCTCCTTTGCCTCGTCGGAACGGACAATAAGCCATAGCCACGGCTGTCTGTTCACAGCTGATGGTGCCAGTCGTACGCACTCCATGATATACTCCAAATCGTCCTGGCTCACAGGCTCGGCGGAATACTTGCGAGCAGAGAAACGCTCACGGGTCAATGACAATAAATCTTTCATATCTTTCTTTGATTTTTATTTATGTTAGGTACAAAGCGTCTATCAGAACCTGAAGCCGAAGAACATCCTCACCATCCATTTCACCCTCTTCAACTGGAGGTGGGCTTCGCTACCAGCCACGGAGAAGTTGTAGACCATGGTGGCACCAGCAAACTTATTGCGCCACGAATAGAGGATGGCTCCCCTACCAGTGATGATGGCCGACGGGAAGTGATACTTCATGCTGTTTCGTGTGGTGGATGTCTCCACCTCCCCGTTTTCGTCCACCGTCTGGCTCTCTGTCTTGGTGTAGTCGTGTGAATAGACAGTAAGAGTGGGAAGGGCCGAGATGTGGAAAAGCCAGTGATTGTTCGGCACTATATTGTAAGCATATCCACCGCCAATGGCAAACTCGTTCAGGCGGATGGTGATGGGACGCAAAGAGGAATTTTCCTCATCGCTGCTCACCTCTGTTTTCGACCCGTCGAAGCTCGCCCCCACCATCCAGCTTCCTGCGCTCCGCTTCTGTATGTAGCTTTGGCTAAAGGCAGCAGGAAAAGAGAACTTACGATAGTTGAAGGCGTAATAGAAGTTGAGATTGAGAGCCTTTTGCGAGACCTGTCCTTTAGGAATGTCGATGCGGTCGTCACCCATTTTCGTATGCCCTTGGTAGGTCTTTGAAGAGAGGTACACTACATCAAATCCATAGCGGTTACTATAGGAGTTGAGGTTGAACTCGTAGTCGTGGCTCTTCCCCACCCACTTCGCCGGATTGACAGACAGCCCGAGTCCCACTCCCCGGTATGACACCGCCACACTGAATGTGCTGCGACAGTCAGCCATCAGCTGGGTCTCGTGCGTCACGTCCTCCACCCTACTGAGTGTCTGCATGAAGGCTCCCGACACGTTACACCGCAACTTGACGGTCCAACGGGCATCGGGACGTGAGATATAGGTTGTATCAAACGTCTTCCTGTTGTATTTGGCAGCCAAAAGTGAGTCACCCCATGAGAGCCTGCGGTCGTAGAGCGACAGGTTTTTCTGTATCTTCCCATAATGCTTCATGATTCGTTCCTTCTTCCTGTCACTCATCTTGCTCTTGTCCAATTCCGACATCAGGATGGAGTCGCTCCACTGTAACATCTCTCCCCTATCAGCCGACTGCCTAAGCTGGAGCCGCAGGCTGTCCACCGTCTGCAAGATTTCCCGTAATTTCTTGCGGGACTTCTTGTGCGGCTTCTTCGTCGTGCCTTGCAGCTCATCAGCCAGCTCATGGTTGTGTTGCTGTGACGTTGACAACAGAGAATCCGTCTGCTGCGCCATTGCGACAGAAGATGAAACCACAAGTCCAAACCATACGAAGAATAGTCTGCGAGATAGAATCCGTATCATCATGAGAAATTTTTCATGCAAAGTTACACTTTTTCGGAAAAAGAAGCAAATTCTGCCCACTTTTCTGCTCTTTTCTGGCTAAACATTTTTTGCGGTTCCAAAGAAACACAAACAGATGGCGGTCGCCAACAGAACGCTGACGACCGCCATATTTATAAGATCTTCTAATTCAACTTTCGGAAATAGGGAAGTTTTAGAAGTTAAATATCTTAGTATTCACATCATGAAACAAGAAGGCAATTAGTTGCTATAGGCACTCTCGCCATGCTCGTAGATGTCGAGGCCTTCCTCCTCCACGCGCTTGTCAACACGTACACC
>CAVCDC010000116.1:0-7230 GCA_963600865.1 Firmicutes bacterium CAG:103 | reverse complement strand
TTTGCAAGGTCTTTGCCTCGCCATTGAGCAATATGAAGTGGCGTGATAAGTCCATGTGGATTATTCTGACAATTTCACCAAACCTGTAGGCTCACCCACACCTACCATATAAACTAACTGTCTGGCTCGGGTGATAGCTACATATAGCAGCGAACGCTTGGAGGAAAGATATTCCTTTTGAGCCACTTTGTCCATACCCGTGAAAGGATAACTCGCAGTCACCTTTGACGGAATATTGCGCTCGTTGATGCCAGTCAGAATGACGACACGAAATTCCAAGCCCTTCAGTGAGTGCAATGTGCAGAGATTGATACCGTTTGTGCTTCCCTGCTTTTGTGTTCCTTTGAGTGTTCGGAAGTCTGTTCCTTCGTGATGCAGTCGGCTTTGGATATCCTTCAGAAGATTGAAACTTGGAGCGGCAATGCATATTTCTGACAACTTGATGTTTGAGTTCTGACACTCCTTGATCCACTCCATTACCTTATCTACCTCTGCGTTGGCATCAACGACCGTCGTGTACTGAGGTATCTCTCCTTCATGGATTAGCGACACATAGCCGTTCATGTTTTCCTTGCCTCCATCCATGTCATCATAGTTGATGCCTTTCACCACACTCACTGCAACTCGCTTGATAGGCTCCGTGGTACGATAGTTGATTTTAAGTTTCCTGCTGCGCACACCACGCACGTTGATGCCGGCAGCACTAAAGTTGATTTTCCTTCCAGTATAAATTCTCTGAATGGGGTCACCAGTAAGGAACAAGTCGTTTCTGCCCTCGGCCACCAGTGCACGGAGGAATTTTAACTCCGGGTTGGAAAAGTCTTGAAATTCATCAGCGATGACATTCGTATAGGGATGAAGATTGTTTTCCTTCAAGTAGTTGGTCGTCTCGTTGAACAGTTCCAAACGGTCAACAACACGTCTTTCTTGTTTGAGAGCCACATACTTCTCCACCAGTTTCCATATCTCAATACGTTGTTTGCGGCTCAAAGCCTTCGTGCGTCCCACACGAGGCTGAAGCATATACTGCTTCACATCCTTGTTGCCATAATAAACGATAACGTCGATATACTCATCATAGAGAAACTGCTCGTCAAACTCTGTTACTTCTGTTTCCAGCACTTCACGCCATAGTTTCAGCGATTCCTCGTCTCCACTATAGTCCAGCACCTTGTAACCCTCCTTCACCTTATACTTTTCCGCAGTGTCGAGCAACACACGGTCGATGTTCTTCAACGTATATTTTTGTTTGGCAATGCCGAGTTTCTCTATGGACTCAGCAAGATTCTCACTCAGCGTGCGTGTATAAGTTGTAAAGAGGACGTTGACATCTGGTGTTTCGCACAGATGTTTCAGGCGATGTATGGCAGCAATCGTCTTTCCTGTACCTGCGCCACCGCTCACCTTCATAGTGCCTTTGTAGTCGGCATACACCAGTTTTCTTTGTGACGGATGAAGGAATATCTGCCATTTGTCCATTCCCTGTTCGATGATACGCTGCAGTGCATCATCATCGGTAAGTTCCACAAAGCGACGCTTATTATTATCGCTAAGCAATTTGTCTGCATCGCCTTTGGCCTGTCCTTCTTCTATGTCTGCGATGATGTCATCGATGCTTTCACCATCCATGATATTGAAGATATTTTCGTAGGCATCTTCAGGCAAGTTGGCTTCCAATGCATCAAGGTCGTCGAGCGTCTGGATAGCCAACACTTTGGCAACAAACTCTTGCGGCACACCAATCTTGAGCAATTTCTCTTGTGGTACATCAGCAAAGAAAGCCGATGTTGTCTGTTGAGCTGTTGGAATGACCACTTCTTCCGTCTTTTCCTCAACGGTAATAATCTGACAAGCATGCGTGTTTTCGTTCCATGCGAAACGTTTGTTCATACCCCAGCGATAGGCTTTCTCATGGTCTGCCACATAAAGCAACCAATAGTTGTCACCATCGAGCACACCCACTACGGCCCGATAGTTGTCATCAATTCTCGCTGTTCTGAGCGAGGAGTCTCTGAACTGTGCAATCGGTTCGAAATGAATTCCGTTAGTCGTGTTGTCTTCCCTAAACTTACGTTGGAAAGCCACCACCTTGTCCTGTATCTTCTTTGGCAGTTTGAAGATAGCATCAAAACATGTATCTGAAAAAAACAGTCTCATAATCTTATTCTTTATTTATTATTATTCCAATATTAAACTCATCTTTGGTGATAACCTTATATCCTCTCTCCTCAAATACTTTCTGGTCGCTCTCAGTAGTAGGATTGACGGCAATCAGAGGACTGTCGATTATCAAGTCTGCACAAGCTACCACCTCGTTGTCATCATCCGTCAATTCACACATACCGTCATGACTAAACGGCACGCCATTGTCAAGCAGCAGGTCTATGATGTCTTCCATTCCAGGATAGAACATCTTTATCTCCTCACGGTCTATCTGCTCATCATTGGTATCCGTCTGCTCCTCGCCGATACTCGTGCAGAAGAATTGCAAGAGGTTATATCTTCTCCAAAAACCTATCCATTCGTCCTTGTCTGCCATCCGAAGTCCTTTGGTTATCTCGATGTCATAACTTAGGCCATGGGTGAAAGCGGCCTCCACTTCCTCGTCGGTAGAATCATCCGTAAGCCCAGCATCGCAGTTGTCGTCGATCGTCACACTTCCGCTGAACATTGCGCCTCCATTACCCAGGAAATTGTCCATATCCTTAATCGCCCAAAAACAGTTCTCCTTGATGGCACCCATTTGTGGATTCTCAAGCATCTTCCCCAATCTTGCCACAGAGTTCAGACCTATTTCGTCTTCTTTCTCCTGTTCAAAGAGTGAGATGTCTTCCCATGTCAGTGTCCAAGAGTACATCCTTTGCGGTTTTGCCTCCTTGATACCTTCACGTTTCTCAAAGTCGGCATAGAACCGCATGTTGGGGTCTATGGCATGGTAAGCGTAACCGTCCAAATACACGGCAAACCATGGAATCCTTGTCTTGTCCGCAATTTCCACACCGTCAATCCTTGCGTATGCACACATGATTTGAAAATCCGGGATGGTCACTTTCCTAACTCCGTATGCCACAGTCAACTCAAACTGGGGCTTAATATGGTAAATCAGTTCCGTATCATTATCCCCGTCTTCAATTTGGAGTTGATAGTAATACGATGTGTCATCGGGCTTCTTCTCAAAAGTCCATCCGTTGTTGTTTGCCAAGGTCTGCATGGAGCGGACAAACTTCAGTTCCAGTTCGCTGTCCTCTGCGGCACCGTTGGAAGCTATCGTACCCACCGAACCCGATATGCACTCCCATGTCTTTGTTCCTCCCACGAGTTTTTCAAAGAGCAATTCCGCCTGTTCGCGGCTGAAAGCGTCACGACTGTACTGGTTGCCGTATGTCATGATGCAGTGATAGCATCCGTCTTTGCCTTCCAACTGGCAGGTACAATCCTTTATTTTCTCGTAGGCAAACCGAATCATCTTCGAGAACTCCTCCGTGTTGTACAGTTTTGCCAGATAGCCAGTACCACCGGGAATGGTATCATACATCACGAGATAATAATCTTTCTCCCCCGTGGCATGGTTCATCTCAGCATAGGAGTCCATCCTGATGTGTTCGGGCGAAGAACGGTAATATTCCTTCATGCCCAGTTCTATTCCTGCCTTAAACATCTCTACTGCCGCCTTTGCATCCATAATTTGGATGGGTAGCAGTATTTTTATGGCTTCCGTACGTATGTGGCGGTACAGGTAGAGTCGTTCGAAGACTTCCCCTTGAGTGTCCTCAGCAAACGACACATCTTTATGGTTGCAAAACCTGTAATGTTGTTCCACTGGCTGATGGTCTTTTGTCTGTTTTGCCAACAGCGGTGTTGACTTGCCACAGTATTTGCAGGTCACAAAACCATTTTCCGGTATCAACGTGTCATTGTTCACTTCCACCTTGCTACCTGTCTGCATCTGCATGCCGTAGTTCGACTCATACAAGTCCATGTTGTTGCAGAACTCGATACCGAAGCCTATGCTCTTCATTGCATAAGAGGAAACTATTCCATTGTGAAGAAACATGAAGTGTTTCTTCACGATATATTGTTCCTTTTCCCTTTCCTCCTTGGCATCGTCAAGCACGGCATCCACTTTCATCATGGCACTACGGGCACTTGTAAATTTCAGATACTGATGGGTATTGATGCCCCATGAAGGGTCGCCGCATTTGGGACAGCTCGCCGTAGCATACTCCGCCGAACCTTTTTCTGCCAAGCAGTCGCACTTCGAACAGTAGCGCAGGGAGACGAGGTTGTCCTTCCAGTCGAATGTTGGTATGCCGCTCACTTCGAGTTGGAATTTCTGGGTACAGAACTTGTTGCCTGGTGCCAGTTCCTTGATGCCCTGAGATGCCGGGCGGGTCAGTTCTATTACCTTAGGCTCTGCCACATTGTCTTTCTTGTCTTCCTTCTCTCTACTTGAATATACACTGGCTTCCAACTTCACGCCTGTTTCGGGGAAAGCATAGTTGGGCAACAAGCCACAGTTGGTCATATATTCTATCACGCTTTCGCCCTGAAGCGTGGCATATTGCTTCTTGGAGACTTTTATCAAGTCCCTCAAGGTTTCTTTTGTCGGGTCGTTGGGCTGCAATCGGTTTTCCTGCTCCTTGTATTCGTTCAACTCTGCTATCAAGCCATACAGTCTGTCTGCCAACGTTTGAAACTCCTTGATAATCATCTGATAGAATGTTTCATCATCGAGTGACATGGCAAGTTTCTGCAAAGTTGGTTGTGTCTTTCCGTCATATTGCTCGGCAAATCGTGCCTTCAAAGAATTCTTGTTTTCCTTGATGAAAGCAATGATGCGGTTGATGACAAACGTGTCGTCCGACATGGCATCTTCCGTCAATCGCAAATCTCTTACGTTTGCCGGAATGCTATGATCCTTGTTCGCAGATACCCATGTATCGATGCAATAAGCCAGGAAATGCCTTCGCAAGATATCTTTGGCTTGCAAGAAACATCCAGGCGTTGTCACCTCTCCCTCCATCATTTCATGGGGATAGGTGAAGTAATACATGTCGTGTGGCTCACCAGAATGGGCATAGTTCAGCACCAGCGCCGCGCCCTCCTTACGACCAGCACGTCCCACCCTTTGCAGGAAGTTGCTGGGCTTTGGTGCTACGTTGGTATTGCCCATCACGTTCAAGTCACCGATATCAATACCCATTTCCAAGGTGGAGGTGGCTGCCAGTACATTGACCGAATTGGAATGAGGATGTTGCTTGAAGTCACGCTCCAACTGCTCTCTGTCGCCTCGTTCCAACAAACCTGTATGTTCGTGGGCATAGACACGTGGTGAGATGTTGCGGTTATACACCTGCTGATAGTAGTTCAGTTCTGGGTTGGTTTCTTCCGAATACATGCCAGAACACTTGAAGTCGAGGCAAGGCGTGTCCTCACCCCAATAGTCCTGTCGTGCCACATAAAGCGTGGACTGGCAGATGCTGCACTTGATATGCTTCACACTTTTGCTCACCCAGATGCGTTCAGGATTCACAGCGTAATTTCCTCCGCCTTGCGGTGCAAAGGTCACCAGCCCCATCCCTTCCATCGTTTGCAGGAGTGTGCGTATGAAGTCGTTGAAGAGCGTAACGTTCTTTTCTATCGGCCAGTTGAAACACCGCCAAAAATAGTTGCTGTACCAGTTTGGCTTCTCTCGTCTCAGCACGGTCATGTCGAGCATATCGGCATTGCGGTCTTGGAAAGTCACGCCGAGGAGTTTCGGAAAGCGAATGCCGCCGCCGAATATTCTGTTCAGGAAATGCCTTCCGTCACGATTCCAGTTCAATGCCCATGATGTCAAAGCCTCGTTCCTATATTTATATAGGTAGGGATGGTCCACTGCGCCGTGTTGTCTCATTCGCTGCAACACACCATAAACATAATGACAGAACGCAGTTTCATCGTCGGCATACTCCAGATTGTTCTCCTGCAGGAAGGGTTTCATCTTTTCATAGACCTGCCGAATATCTTCGCTCTTGAAGAAGGTGGCTGACGCTCCTGTCTTTTCGAGCGTTCTACCCAACTGGGATGTCAAACCAAATTCGCTTACGATTTCCCAATCCACACGTGTGTCGAACTCCCTCTTAAACGACTCCATAAAGCCGTTGCCTTCACGGTAGTTCTTGCGTAGGTCGATGTGTGTGGCAAGGTCGGCTGGCAGAAAACGGTTATAATATTCCTCCTCCGTCAGCTGCCCTTTCCAGTATTGCTTGAAGCCTTTTTGCAGGTCTGCGATATTCACAGGCTTGTCGAGCGTGTTGATATACTGCTGCATCGACTGTCGAAAGAGGAACCTGAATGTTCTTGCTTCATAGAAGGCTGCCTGATGCGCTGCATCCTGCACGCTGTTAGTGAAGACCAGCATCTTGCGGTCTTTCGCTTCTGCGTGGTCGAAATCGCTCGAAAGCACTTGGCTTACAGCCACACTCGACAGTGTGGAGGTCCTACCGCCTATTTGACAGATGGAGTCACTGTTGCATTCCGGGCAATTCGTAGCAAGCCGTTGGTTGCCGTTTCGATTGGATGTGGTGCGGCTGCACACTCTCACCCTGAGCGTATTCTCGTCAGTGTTGTCTGCTATGCGCAGATCTTTCATGTTCACATGATAAGCGATGCTTGTTGCCGTCTCGTTTACATATTCTTCCACGGGCTGATGACTTGCGTTCTCGATGTTCAAGAGCACCACTTCCTTTTCATGGTTCATGAAAGCTTTGTTGATGGTTGAGACATCTGCACAATAGGAGTCATCGGTCTGCAGTCTGCGCGACAACCAACCGCTTGCGCCACATTCACGGCAGAAGTACATGGGCAGTGCCACCCGGTCATCGTCCTTCTTCAAACTGTATCGCCACACAAACTCCGGTTCTTTCTGAAAATAACGCAGTATGCCGCTCAACTCCCTTTGCCACAGCTGCACCTGTAAATAAAGCATAGGTATCTGTTTGCCGCTGTCATTGAGCGGTCGCTTGGCGTAGGCTATCAGGGCGAGCAGGTTTTCAAGAGCCAGTTTGCAAACCTGCTCGCCATTGTTGAAATAGAGCTGCCTAAAGTTGGCGTTGCTATCTGCCAATTTCTTCACGATGTCATCAAGTGACAGGATGCCTGTGGCAAGCACATCAAGCAATGATTTCACAATGCCCATTTGCCTGAGTTGCAATCCGGCATCTATTGGTGAGATGCTGGCTGTCTTCA
>CAVCDC010000115.1:0-7379 GCA_963600865.1 Firmicutes bacterium CAG:103 | reverse complement strand
AGTAAAATTCGTGGTTAAAAGACAGGAATGGCGTTAGCTCTTTTTACTTTTTTACCTTTTTACCTTTAGAATTACCTTTAACAGCATTCGTGAGATTCATGATAATTCGTGGTACATTCATGAGTATTCGTGTTAAAAACATTCTCTGTCATTCCGCCGAATAGGCGGTTATTCGTGAGATTAGTAAAATTCGTGGTTAAAAGACAGGAATGGCGTTAGCTCTTTTTACTTTTTTACCTTTTTACTTTTTTACCTTTTGAAAGCCCTTTTTACTTTTTTACCTTTAATCGGTACAACCCGAACAACACTCTCGTTATTTTCGTCTTGTTCAGCACATAGCGATGAAGCAGGACGGGACATATCACGCCGCAGCCTACCACCAAGGCGATGTTGACCACAAACAGCACATGGTTGGAGCCATCGGCAAACATCGGTATCTTATGCACCACCGCCTTGGCAAAGCCCTCAAAGGTGGTATGGAAGAGGTAGATAATATAGCTCGAAGCGGCAACGGTCAGCAACCAGCCCGTACCCTTGTGCCACCTCTCAAGCAGTGACGAGAATGCCATTACCGCCGCTATTCCGAGATAGGGCAACAACAGGTCTATTTGCCCCCCCCCTAATTGCCATAACCTTCATGCCTTCAGCGGCAGCGAAGCATCCTAACACACTCCATGCAGGCACTCGCTTCACGAAGGAGAGTTGCTCCTTCCAGTCGCAGCACACCACACCCAACATGAAGTACACCAACATGCTCTGAAACTGTCGCAGACAGAACACCTCGGGCAGGAAGCCCGGAACATAATGTACTATCACCGCCATGGCAAACAGTGCAAGTCTCGCATTCCGTGTCTTGAACAGCGGCACCAACACAAACATCCACCACAATGCCCAGATAAACCAGAGGAAATATCCTGCCTCGGGCAGATAAAACATCCTCACGTACGACATCGCCGTCACTGGATTCTGTACATAGGCATGTCCCTCCGTCAGCAGTTTGATGGTAATGACGATTGCCGACACGGAAAGGTATGGCACCATCAGCCTCCTTACTTTCTTCCACAGGAAATCCCCATAAGGCATCTCCTTCTTCGTCGCCATATAGATAAACCCAGAGGCGAACATAAACAGTGGCATGTGGAACGTATAGATGACATCATGTGTCGCCTCATACCACGCCGGTGAACAGTCGGGCACATAATGCCCTATCACCACCAAAACAATACATATAGCCTTCGCTATGTCAAAAGAAATCAGTCGTTGCATACTTTATATTTTAAAGAGAACATAAATTTTTCTTGCTCAAGGTGTTACTTAAATTAAATTCATGAAAAAGCAGCTTATGCAACTTCATTTCATCAATACGAACGCAATATTCATCCAAATAGCGTTTGTAAATATAAGAGGCAACTTGCAATATCCCTATCATGACAGTTATTTTATTCTGTCGGCGAATTTACACTTTTTTCTCGAAACCGCTAAAGAAATGAGAAATTTTCTTTTTGCCAGAATAACATTCTTACTATAATTTTCGTTATTTCCCCCGCTAAAGATATATCAATATCATGAAAGAAACTATCCATCCCGCTATGCATAGCTGCACGAATCGGTCTCTCATCAACACCTTGGTGGGACTTCCGCTCTTCACGTCGACTATCGTAATCTGCATATACCGCAGTATCCCGGCAAGCACGAACACGGTGGTGAGGTAGATGTAGTGCGAGCCAAACTGCCGCATCACCTCCTCCGACACTGTGTACATCACATAGGCCACTAACGTGACGGCGCTGACGATGGTCAGGGCCTGGTTCATGAAGTCGAGGTTGTAGCGATTCACGTTCTTGCGGGGCAGCACGCCCGTCTCCTGATAGAGCACCACGTCGTCCCTGCGTTTGGCGAAAGCCAGAAAGAGAGCGAGCAGGAAGGTCATCAGTACAATCCAATGGGAGAGCACGATACCATTGACCATACCGCCCAATATCACCCTGAGCACAAAGCCGATGGCGATGATGAATACATCCACCAAGGCTATCTGCTTCAGCTTCACGCAATAGGCGATGTTCATCACATAGTAGAAGCATATCACGCCTATCACCGCCATACTCTTATCCGCCAACGTCCAGAAGGCAAGCCCTAATGACAGCAAGAGCATCAAGGCCATCAAGCCATAAGCCTGCGGGATGCTCACCGCCCCCGACGCTATCGGTCGTTTGCATTTCTTGGGATGCCGGCGGTCGGCTTCCACGTCATAAATATCGTTGAAACAATAGATGCTGCTCGCCGCAAAACTGTAGCAGAAGAACGCCACCACGGCTTTGAGAAACATCGGAACATTCGTCAGGTCGCCATGAAAGAACAGAGGCAGGAAGATAAAAGAGTTCTTCACCCATTGGTGAGGGCGAAGCAATAACATAATCTGTCGCATAGCCCCTCCACTATTTGAGTAAATAACATCTTTCCGTCTCTTTTACGAGCATTCCTTTCTGCGCCGCCTTGTCGAGATTATAGTTCATGTTTTCTATCTCCTCGACGATGTAGGTAGTTCCTTGGTTTTGATGGCGGTTCAGCACTCGTTGCAGTCCTGCATCGTCATTCTTTCCTACCTCCTCAGTGAAATAACAGGTGATGTGGCGGTTGCCCTTTACCAGTTTTCCCAACCGGTCTCCCTGCTTCGGTTCGTCCAAGACCATCTTCCATCCGTCTTCCATCAGGAGATTGACGTACCAGCTCCTTTCTCCCCAAGACAGCATGAGCAGATTGTAGTTTTTGTCCTTCAACAGCTCGTAAGCCTCTCTTCTGTACGAGTCCTTCCGTTTCTTGTATTGGTAGATATAGAACGGATAAAACGCATTTCCCGTGGCCAGCATAAACTCGTCGAGGGTGGGCACCAATTGTCCCGCGCCTATTCCTGCCCGCAGATGATGACTGCCATACGTGTAATCCGCCAACTCCACGACGGGTCCTACATGAGCCTCCGACTTCTCCTCGTTTCTCCACGGACTTGACGGCAAGTCCACTCGGATGGAAACAACGAGAAAGAGAACAATGCCTCCGCAGATGGCGTATTTCACCACCCTGCTTCTCTGTCCACGGATGGCCTGCAATGCCGTGGCATAGATCACTGCGACAAACGGCAGCAGATAGAGATAATGTTTCGTGGCACACCCCGTGTATCGGAACATGAAGTGCAACAGCGCCATGGGCAGCAAGCATACAAACAACAGCTTGTATTGCTTTTCCTTTGCCATCCTACCCAAGCCCCAAGGCAACAGAAGGATGCCCAAGGCCGTATAAAACGTAAACACCGCAAACTTCACGGCGGAGGCAAAGTTCTTGGAGTCGTTCATCGAACTATAGCCGAGCAGACTTTTGAGAGGGTTCGCCTGCAGCACCCAGCACCCCAAGGCAACAATGGCTACCACCGCCACCGCATACAATGCGCTGATTCCAACAGACTTTTTCCAGTCATAGCCCTGCAATAGAAGCAGAGGAAGCAAAACGGGATATACGATCACCACATCCACCCTCAGCAATGGAGCCACACAGAGCAAGATACCGGCAAGAATCCATTTCCCTTTTCTGAAGAAAATCAGTCCCCATACGAACAAGACCGCGGCGAGGGTCGAAGAGTTCGGGTAATAGGCGCAGGCATACGTCTCTGGTATCAGAAACAGGGCGAGCAGTGCGTATTCCCTTTTGATTCCTGACACATCGCATACCAGCACCAGGCTTCCTATCGCAAACACAATAGCCGCCAAGGCAGTGAGCAGACAGTAGACTTGCTCACAGGTCATGAACGCAAGCACCTGTTTCACCCCCACAACCAAGGGCGTAACAAGCGGTTGCATGTCATAGGCATACGAGTAGTTGGGTGGTACTAAATTACCCCCCCCGATAAAATATTGTTACATCCAGCGATAATGTGCATACTGTCAGTCTCATAGCATACCAATGGGAATATACCCACGATTGCCCACGCAAAAAACAGCGTACACAAGATTTCAAACCTAAAGTTCTTGATAAAGTTCATATCTTTTCTTTTAAAATGATTAGTAAAACGTGTTCGACCAACCATACGCCGAGCCAGCGAAATATCTGTGTTTTCCGTACTATCTGTGGGAGATTCTTCTACACACTCGCTGGACAATCCAAGATCAGAGTATGCATTAAGTCTAAAAACATCAGTCTTGTATAAATCGGGGTATCACTTTCGGGGAAATGCTGTCCCTCACGCTCCAATTCCTCAGTGGCATAAAGATACTTAAACTTATTACGCTCATAAAAACGAAGCACCCGCTCTTGGTTGTACGCGTCAACCACCAAGAATCTACACCCTGTTTTGTTATCCTCTTGGATAAACCAAGTCTTGATAAAGTTCATCACTTGCTGTCCTACAAAGAAATCCTTGCCTTGGTATTTCCTGTTGACACCAAGTCTCCCTAATAACACGGCAGGATAAGTACGCAAATGCTTCTGTCCAGGAACAGTCCGTTGCACTTTGTTCACAGAAGGCTTAGGTATGAAAGTAGTCTTCACGCTGTCATTTGAGACAGTAAAGAAAGCTACAATTTCAGAAAACTCACCTTCATTATTGACAAAGCAATAAGTTTTTCCTAACCGTTCCTGTGCATACAACAAGGCATTGTGATGAAAGAAGTCCTCCAAGTCTTTGTCTCCTTCTGTCTCACCACAACAAAAAGGCAAAGATGCGAGTTCCGCTGTCAAAGGCATGAAATCGCATCTTTCCAAAATATCATATTTAAAACTACTCACCTCGTTGATGCTTTAAAGAGGAAGTTTTACTTTTACAGTCTTAGAGCGTTCCATCATGCGATGGATAGCCTCCTGTGCTCCGCTTGGAACCACGGTCGTAGCCAAGTTTCTACTATTCTCCGCAATTTCCATAAAACGTTCAGCAACCTGTCCTGTCAATACAGGAATTGTCTTAATTGCTATTGCCATATTTGTATCTCCTATAATTTAACCCATATTCTCTTGCAAAAATACGCTTTTCTTTCGAAATCTCCAAGAAATTCAGGAAAAAAGTGCCGAACACATAAATATCCGCAATTTTTAGTGTTAAAAGATAAAACATAAATGTCCAGAAAACGACGAACGGAGCAGGCCCCCATTATACTGGCTTTTTAGTCGGACTATGATCCACGACACTTTTCAACTCCCCAACGATTTTCTTTGTATATTTAGTCGCTCCTACCCTGTTTAGGTGTACGGAATCATAAAAAAGATTCTTGTCAAATACGAAATCTTTGTCGCAAAAATGATTAAGCAGAGTGATATCATATTTCCGGCACATTTCTTTTAGCGGATTGTAAACTGTATCATCCGTCCTTCGATAACAGGGCGATATCGTAAAAATCAATTGTGTGTTCCTCTGCTTACATGCAACAATGAATTTTTCCAAATAGGCTAATTTCAAAGAGTCATATTGTATCTCTTCGTGGCTCTTTTTCAAAGTATTTGGTTCATAAGTCATCTTTCTATCGACAGGCATATATCCCCTGTCGTTTGACTTTAGTGGATGTAAGTTGTCAGAGATGAGTCCTATCCATTTCGAATTGTACCGATAGCACAATGACCACATCTTATACCGTTCGGTTTTGTCAACATCCCAGAATATCGAATCTATCGAAGGATCGTCATAGAAAAACCTAAGATTGTCCAAATCTTTATGGTTGTCTCGGACCTCCAAATCAAACCCCGAGTAAACATCATAAACGATGACCTTTGGAGTATATCGTTCACTCAGCAGTCTGTATCTTCCATACATCAAGATTATACCACTCCCATCCAACGAACAATTCCAGCAACTCATGCCCAAGGTGTCTGTAATGATGTTCGGGTCATAATGGTGCATGCCACGGGATGAACCGAAGACAAGACACTCTTCTTTCATCTTGCGACAGATGTAAACATTCAATCCATGGTCTCCTCCTTTTACATGGTTGACCAAGAAAGTGCCTCCAAGTCCTATCAGAAAATCTATGATTACGAGGCCTACTATAAAAATCATGATTTTGATTATAAATCTCTTCATACTGCTAAAAACTTACATAGATAAACTGACTTGAATCAAAGACTCCGCATAACAGGATGACCAATATGACAAAGTAATAGACCACCCACCTGAAAACTGGAGATTTCATCTCGAACGATTTGATAACCGTAGGTCTAAATTCCTTCAAGACATCAACCGATACAACTGTAAGTATCGCAAACGATGAGAAAACGATATCCTTGATGGGCGACTTGAACAAAGCACCATGGTCGGTCAGCATTCTCTCAAAGACTCCGAAAGCATCACCTATTGTGGGTTGCCGAAAGAATACCCAGGCAATGGTGATCCATACAAATGTAAATGAGATTCTTAGCAGTCGGATTCCTAAATTTCGGGTAGTGCATTTCTGCATCCCGAACATTTTCTCCAATACTTGATACGCCCCATGTAGACAGCCCCAGAAAATATACGTCCAATTGGCTCCATGCCAGATACCACTTACAAGAAACGTAATGAATATGTTCCAATAGTTTCTTGCCTTGGAGCATCTGCTGCCTCCCAACGGTATATAGACATAATCTTTCAGCCATGTGGAAAGCGAGATGTGCCATCTACGCCAGAAATCGGTGATGGAAGTGGCAAGGTATGGTCTTTGGAAATTGTTGATGAGTTCAAAACCCATCAATTTTCCTACTCCCATCGCCATGAAAGAATACCCAGCAAAGTCACCGTAGATTTGGAAAGAGTACAAGACACTTGCCCAAAGGCAGGAGGTTCCTGTATTGTACATGTAACTGTCTAACACTTGGTCTACATAGAGTCCTAAGCGGTCTGCCATCATAACCTTTAGGAACAATCCCCATACAAACCATTTCAGTCCATTGGTTGCTTGCGAGGCATCAAATACTCGACATGACTTGATCTGCGGGAGTAAATCCTTCGCCTTGCTGATAGGACCTGACATGATTTGTGGAAAGAATGCCACGAACAACATATAGTCCCACAAGTTATGCTCGGCTTTTATGCGCTGGTAATAAACGTCCATCAGATAGCCTACTGCCTGAAAGGTGAAGAACGATATTCCCAAAGGTATCGCCCAGTTGAGACCTGGTAGTTTTTGGGAGAATCCTATACTTGCAAAGAAAGAATTGCCACTTTCGATAATGAAGTCATAATACTTGAAGACGAGCAGTGGAATGGATGCCAACAGGACTCCACTAAGTCCCAACATCTTCTTGCGTTACGTTTGCCCTACTTTCTCGATTAGTAAGGCAAAGATGTATGTCACCAATGTTACACCCAATAAGATGAAGGTGTAAGCTGCATTATGCTGGGCATACAACCCATACGAAATGAAAAGCAA
>CAVCDC010000114.1:0-7485 GCA_963600865.1 Firmicutes bacterium CAG:103 | reverse complement strand
CTGATAATGAACCTCTCGATGCAGAACTCGCAGAGTAATGATAAAGAAAGTACTGACATATTGCGCAGAGCAGCTCAATAGCTATCTTGGTCGATATTATCATCGACCACAAGGGCTTGCAGAAGTTGGACATATAGGTCAAAGAACAGGAGAAATTCCTAATAAGTTAATCGTTTCATTGGTGAATGTGGAACGAGAGACAGCAGGAGGTATCTCAAACAATGTTCAGACATATGGTGGTAGCTTCACATCCTCTTCTGCCCCATTCTTGCTGAATCTGAAAGTAATGTTTGCGGCTGTTTTTGAGGAAAAGCAATATGCGGAATCATTGTCAGTATTTTCCAAGGCTTTGGCTTTCATACAGTCACAGCAGAAGTTTATGGTTGACAATGTGAAATATACTCTAACTTTGGAAACAGTATCCACATTTGACTTCCATAACATTTGGACAACAATGGGAGGACAATATTATCCTTCTGTTGTGTGTAAGCTCACAGGAGTTGTGATTGATTCCAATGAAATTAAATCAAGCGGTTCAACTGCTCAGAGCACAGAAGTACAAACATAAAAATGATAGCATGAGTACATATCGTTCATTATATAGTTTTCGCATAGAGCATGAATACTTTAAGGAAAGTAATGGTAATGCCTTCATGTGTTCTGTTCTGCCTTCAGCGCAAAAGCTGATGACGCAACGAGGATTGTTGTTTCAACAGGCTGAAGGAAACGAATGGACGATATTGTATGATACGGAAAGTGCAGGTTTAGATACCGATTCTGACATCATAGGGCTTGGAGTCTCGATGTCTGAACCTGCATTTGCTCTTTACACAGAATGGCAAAACTTCAACCCAATGGTTGCCTATCAGATAGACTTACCGATTGGAAAGTCCGAAGTTAATGCTACAGACGTGATAACTGAAATAGGAGTGAAAAGGAGTTTTGGAATACCATTTTGCACTATAATGATTCATTTGGCAGAAGAGTTATGGCAAGCAGCAAAGAAGGATGTTCCACTGAAGAACACTCTAATATTCAAAACTCCTAACCGTTTTTGGGAATATGTCTTCATTTGTCAAAATACGAATAGAGAAATATCCTCAGAACACTTGAAATTGGAAACAGATAAGGGAATACTAACATTTAGATCATTTGAAAGGACAAATGAATTTGGAAGAAACGCATTCCGCACCGTGTCGGAGAAAGCAGTGCCGATGCGAGAACGCTATGACATAAAATTGAACCTGATTGTTTGCCACGACAAAAAGCAGAAGCAGTTTTTGCTGAGAAATATAGAGCATCCTATACCAGGTCGATTCAGAAGCGATGCGGATAAATTGAGACAAGTCTGCTATTTTTAGTAACCAAATGCAAAATGCAATCTGACTACAGATGCTTTTGTTAATCAAAAATTATCAATGCGTATGGCACAAATGAAGACCCCTGGCGTTTATATTCAAGAGAAGAACGCCTTTTCGACAAGTGTTGTCGAGGCCGCAACCGCCATCCCCGCTTTCATCGGAATCACAGAGAGGGCTGTTAATGGTTCGGAATCCTTGGCTAACAAACCTTGGAAAATCACCTCTATGACTGAATTTGTTCAGTTCTTTGGAGGTGCGCCAAAGCCTGTGTTCAATCTGAGCATTGGTGCAGCTTCTGATTCCAACGACATTTTATATAGCAAAGAACTTGTCGAAGGGCAATTCTTTAAGGTAGCAAAGCCTACAGCCCTCTATACCTTATATTATAATATGGTCATGTTCTTTGCAAATGGAGGTGGAACTTGCTATATTGTCTCTATAGGAACTTATAAAAAGGGAGAAATCAGCAATGCCAACATAAAATCAGCCTTGGATTCGTTGAAGAAAATTCGTGAGGTTACGTTGATTGTTATACCCGAGGCAGTAAATACAGCAAAAGACACCTGTAAGAATATCCAAACGGATGTTATCATGCACTGTGGTGAAATGCAGAATCGTTTTGCAATCTTTGATGTGTATCCAAAGGAAAAAGATGAAGACTCAATGGCGCAACAAATAGAAGAATTCCAAACAGCCATAGGTTCAAATTATCTTTCTTACGGTGCTGCATACTATCCTTATTTGAACACTTCTGTTATTAGTGATAAAGATATTGACGGGACGGTACTCAGATGGGAAACCGCTCCTAAATTGGACTCTGTATTTGGAGAAAACTCTAAACTTCAAAAGTATTTGGATGATTGTTTCAAGATTGAAGAAGGAAAAGAAATCACCGATACAGCACGCAACAATGCACATAGTGCACTTTTGATAAATTGGGATGAGTATAAAAATGCCGCCAACAAGGTTAAGGAATACCTCAATCTCCTTCCTCCTTCTGCCGCAATGGCTGGTATATACGCAATGGTGGACAATACCCGTGGAGTATGGAAAGCTCCAGCAAACGTTTCTCTCAATTATGTAAATAGTCCTACAGAGACTATAAGCGACCTTGAACAAGAAGACCTGAATATGCCAATGAACGGTAAGGCTATCAATGCCATTCGTACATTCCCTGGTGAAGGTATTAAGGTTTGGGGTGCTCGCACACTTGATGGAAATTCACAAGATTGGCGTTACATTAATGTACGTCGCACCATGCTTTTCATCGAGGAGTCCGTAAAGAATGCAGCCAAGGCTTATGTGTTTGAGCCTAACGTTTCTAACACATGGCTCAATATGAAGTCTATGATTGGTAGCTTCTTGAATGGTGTATGGAAACAAGGTGGTCTTGCAGGTTCTGTTCCTGAAGATGCTTATTCTGTTCAAGTGGGACTTGGAGAGACCATGACGCAAGACGATGTTCTCAACGGAATCATGCGTATTACTGTGTTGGTAGCCATTACACGTCCAGCAGAATTCATCGAGATTACCTTCCAACAGCAGGTGCAAAAGAGTTAAGGAATGATTTAGTAATTGATTAAAAACAAGATATTATGGCAGAGACTGGTGCAACACAAAGCCAAAACACTTGGCCGGTACCTGAATTTCACTTTAGTGTGGAAATTACTAATGTAGGAGTTATCTCTTGCAAAGAGGTTTCAGGACTTGAGACTGAATTTGACGTAATAGAATATCGTGCAGGCGACTCTCCTGAGTTTACAAAGACGAAGCAGCCTGGTCTGCGCAAGACAAGCGACATTACCCTCAAGAAGGGAATCTTCATGAGTGACACCAAAATGTGGGACTACATTGGACAAGTGAAGATGAATACTATTCAGCGTGAGACCATCACCATCAAGCTACTTGATGAGTCTGGAAATCCTGTCCAAAGCTGGCAAGTTGTAAATGCTTGGCCGAAGAAAATACAAGTGGAAGGTTTCAAGGCAGAAGGAAACAGCGTGGCAATGGAAACTATGACGCTCGCTCACGAAGGAGTCAAACCTATTTAAATATAAAAGAAGATGTCTGCAAGTACCAACAACTGGGCACCTCCAGTGCTATTCCACTTTAGTGTAGTGTTCAAACTGCCAAGTGGTGATGTCACTGCCTCCTTTAGGACGGTAAGTGGCATAGAACAGGTAGTGGAATTGCAGCAACAGGTTCAGCAAGGAGACAATGACCTGTGGTTGCCAACAGGCGTAAGTCATAGTGACATTGTCCTTGCCCGGGCACTCGAGCCTCTCTCTGACAAAATCAACACATGGGTGACTGACTGTATAACCTTCAAGGAAACAAACAGGAAGATAGAGCCATGCACATTGATCATCTCATTGCTTGACGAGCACAACAATCCGACCAGTTCATGGGAATGCCTAAGAGCCGTCCCATACAAATGGAAACTTGACGATTTGAATGCCGAGAACAGCAGTTTGGCAATCGAGACTCTAACTCTTAAACACAGTAAACTGAGGAGGATTAAATAATGCCAATAGTAATCAAGGAAATCAGGGTGAATACGATGGTAGAGAAACAAGTCATCACTCACCAAGAAATATCAGAGGAGGTTTATCTCAAGATAAAGAATGAGATTTTGGAAGAACTCGAAAGCCGTGTGGATGAAATTCCACAGGATAAGAGGAAAAATAATCGTTAACATGTATTGCTTATGGAACATCTTATCATACAAGCATATTCTGACGACAAGTTCAGAAGTAAGCAAGGAGGACAGATAACGATTCTGTTGAATCCTGAAAATGTCAAGACTGGCAAGAAAATTCGTTATCGTCAAGACAAGCAGCTGGGAGCGATTGGCAAGAACAATGTCTTTGATAGATATGATTCCGAAAACATCTCATTCAACTTCACAATAGACTGTACTGGTGTCGTTGAAGGAACACAGCAAAGCGATACTGCCACTGCTAAAGTCAAAGAAATTGAGGACTGCGTTTATTGCTACAATAGCGAATTGCATAGACCGTCCTACGTAGAAATCGTTTATGGCTCGGTCTTGTTCAAGGGACAGGTTGCCAAGATGAACGTTGATTATTCATTGTTCAATGGTGCTGGTGACGCACTTAGGGCAAAAGTTGGAATGGAGTTCGTTGGCTATATGGCAAGCGATGAGGAACGCAAGAAATATCCCAAGAACTCTCCTGATATGTCTCGTCTCATAACAGTCAAGGATGGTGATACACTTGCCAAACTTTGCTACGAGACATACGGTGATTCCACCTTGGTTGCACAAGTGGCAAGATTTAACAATCTCAACGGATTCAGAAACATACCAGCAGGAACTGAACTTCTGTTTCCACCATTGAGAAAAAGTCAATAACATAAGCATAAAGGAATATGGCAGACTCTCCATCAAAATATAAAGATAGAATCGTTGCATGGACTATCTATTGCGACGGCAAGGCTTTGGATGACTCCTACAAGTTGGTTTATGCCCAAATACATCTTGCCATCAATCGAATAGGTAAGGCAACATTGAAGTTCTATGCTGGCGATATGGACAAGCAGACTTTTGACGAGACTGATTCCAATTCTTTCAAACCAGGCACTACCATACGCATTGATGTTGGCGACCTTGACAAGCAAAACACGATTTTTGAGGGTGTGATTCTTGAAATAGGTATAAGAACGGGGCGAGCTTCACGCTCCATGATGTTAGTGGAATGCCGAGATTATGCTTATCAAGCAACACAAGGACGTAAAAATCGGATATTCGAGAAAAAGAAGGATTCGGAAATGATAAAGGACGTTTTGAAAGCATACGGTACGGTAAAGGTCGATACAACTTCCTACCAACATCCCGAAATGGTACAATATTACTGTTCCGATTGGGATTTTGCCTTGTCGAGGGCTGATGCCAATGGATTATTTATATATACAAGAGGAAAAGAAATAAACGTCTTTAAGCCTAAGGTAAGTGGGAAGCCAGTACTGACCGTTACTAATGGCGTTGATTTGATAGACTTCGATGGCGGACTTTCAGGCAGTGAGCAATATGGCAAGTATGAGGCTGTTTCTTGGGATCCTGCCACGCAGAACCAAGTGAGGCAAACTGCATCTGCGCCAACTTTGAACGAACAAGGCGACATCACCATCAAAAAGTTGGCTGGAGATGATAGTCAAATATTGCAAACTGACGCCCCTCTCGACAAGAACGCCCTAAAGCAATGGGTTGACAGCCAAGCGTTGAAAGCTGGATTGGCAAGATACCACGGTTCGTTCAGCTTTTATGGAGCAGCCGAAGTGTTTCCTGGATGTATCATAGAGTTAAAGGGATTAGGCAAGCGGTTTAATGGAAAAGTCTATGTGGGTTCTGTAACGCATACGATAGAACGTAATGAATGGATTACAAAGGTTGGCATGGGAGTTCCTGCCAATAATATAACTGAAGAAGCAGATGTGATAGCTCCTACTGCCGCAGGATTTCTACCGGGAATGGAAGGGCTTCACATTGCGGTGATCAAGAAACTTGATGGTGACACATCCAAGGAATGCCGAATACAGGTAGAGCTGCCATGGATGGATGGTGAAAAGAAATTGCTTTGGGCTCGCCTTTCGTCAGTATATGCCACCAATCAGTCGGGAATCTTCTTTCTTCCCGAAATAGGCGACGAGGTGGTCGTGGGATTCATCAACAACAATCCCAATTACCCGATAGTCCTTGGAGGGATGTATGGAAGCAAACACACTCCTCCATTTGGATATGAGGCAAAAAACAGCATAAAGGCGATTGTGACTCGTTCAAAGATGTCTGTAGAGTTTGACGAGGAAAAGAAAATTATAACAATTCACACGCCTGCAAAGAATACGATAGTTATGAGTGACGAGGGAAAATACATCTCTGTTACAGACCAAAACAAAAACAAAATGGTCATGGACAGTAATGGTATGGAACTTAGCTCTTCAAAAAATATAAAGCTGACAGCGAAAGGTAACATTGCACTGAATGCAGCCGGAAAAGTAAGTATAGATGCAAAATCAGATGTCGATATGAATGGAACAAACGTAAAAGTTGCTGCTAAAGTCGGTGCGAAGGTCAAAGGCAATGCCACAGCGGAGCTTTCTGCTTCTGGTCAGACCACCGTCAAAGGCGCAATGGTAATGATAAACTGATAAAGATATGCCAAATGCTGCAAGATTAACAGATATGCACACCTGTCCGATGCAGACACCAGGACTTCCTCCTGTTCCACATGTAGGCGGTCCGATTATTGGACCAGGAGTGCCAACGGTACTGATAGGAAAACTTCCAGCAGCCGTTATGGGTGACATGGCTACTTGTGTTGGACCGCCCGACACTATCATTAAAGGTTCTACAACGGTGATGATAGGTGGTAAGCCTGCTGCAAGGTTGGGAGACTCTACAGCTCATGGTGGTAGTATCATCATGGGATGTCCTACTGTTATCATAGGTGGTTAGAAATATTTAAATGAATACGAGATATGACAGATACAAAAACGTTCTTAGGTATAGCATGGAACTATCCTCCACGCTTTAAAGGTGGCGGAAGTGCGCGACCCACTGAGATGGTTGCAAACGAGGCTAATATTCGACAAAGCATCATGACCTTGTTGAGTACATCGCCTGGGGAAAGAGTACATCGTTATGATTATGGTTGTCCCATTAGGGAATATGCCTTTGAAATGATGACGGCATCCACAAGAACGATGTTACGAGACCGAATAGAACAGTCGATAGTTCTGTTTGAGCCACGAGTGATAGTCAATCGGATTGATTTCGAGGAGAAACAAGACGAGGGGAAAATGAACATCCTCATAGACTACACGATAAGGCAGACGAATCGACGAACCAACATGGTTTATCCATTCTATTTTGTAGAGGGAACAGATTTAGTAAACTTATAAAAACAAAATATTATGAGCATAAGAAAATTTATCTATGCAGTAATGGCTCTTGTTACTATGGGCTTTACTGCATGTACGCAAAATGAGGATATAGCTCCAACGCTGAAAGGACAGGAAATCAATGCGACCTTCTCTGTTGGAGGTGTGCAAACTCGTGTCAATACATTGGGGGCTGGCAACCGTTGGGAGAATGATGACCAAATAA
>CAVCDC010000113.1:0-7544 GCA_963600865.1 Firmicutes bacterium CAG:103 | reverse complement strand
TCCCTCGAAGAATTTCTTGAAGGATTCGCGCACTTCATTAGCTGTCATCATATCTATTTTATATTAACTTTTTTATTTTCCCAGTTGAGAAGATTTTTCGCCCTTACTGGAAACATCCACACGAAAGGCTTTGCAAAGTTAAGGCGAAAATGTCAGATAAGCAAATTTTACTTGGTTTTATTTAATATAAGGTAGCGTAACATCATCATTTGGCATGTTTTTGCCAAATGTGGAATTCACAAACAACGGCACGACAAGACATCTTATCTTCCAAAAGTTTGGAAAGTTCATCTGAAATGTGTAATTTTGCAGTCACAACAGTGTACCACACAAACCAAAACAAGAAGAAGCATATGGCATTGAAGACAGACAGAGTGCAGCGACTCTATTACTCCATCAAGGAAGTGGCTGCAGAATTTGACGTCAACGAGTCTACCCTGCGCTACTGGGAGAAGGAATTTCCCTTCCTCAAGCCCAAGGTAACCGGCAACAACGTCAGACAATATACGGACAAGGACAAGGAACAGGTGCGCCTCATCTACAACCTCGTAAAAGTACGCGGCTTGAAGATAGCTGCCGCCCGCAAGTACCTGTCCCAGAACAGGGATGGCGCCGAGCGCTCTTCCGACGTCCTCAACACGCTCATCAATGTGAGAGACCAGTTGAAGGAACTGAAGAAGCAACTCGACACACTGGTATAAGAGTGGTTTTATCCATCACCACCCATCAAACAAACAGAGGCATTTCCTAATCCAATATGGCATTGGCACAATATTTTCCCATAACCGACCCCACGCTGATATTCTTCGTGGTGTTGCTGATCATCCTCCTGGCGCCCATCGTCATGGGCAAGTTGCGCATCCCCCACATTGTGGGCATGGTATTGGCAGGAATGCTGGTCGGCAAGTACGGGTTGAACATCTTAGTTCGCGACTCGTCGTTTGAGCTCTTCGGAAAGGTGGGCCTTTACTACATCATGTTTCTTGCCGCCCTCGAAATGGACACCGAGGGCATGAAAAAGAACAAGACGAAACTCCTCTCCTTTGGTTTGCTCACCTTCTGTCTTCCCTTCTGCCTCACCTATGCAGCAGGGATTTTTCTGTTGGGATACACGTCCAAAGCCTCACTCCTGCTGGGATGCATCATGTCCTCCAACACCCTTATAGCCTACCCTATCGTGGCGAGATACGGACTGCAACAGAAGCCGAGCGTGACTCTCAGTGTGGGGTCGAGCATGCTCTCGCTTCTCTTCTCCTTGGTGTTTCTTGCAGGATTAGTGGCTTCTTTCAGTCAGCACGACGGCGTGCTCTTCTGGCTGTTGTTTATTGTGAAGTTTGCCCTTTACTGTGCTGGCATGCTGATAGTCTTACCCAGACTCGCGCGTTGGTTTCTAAGGCGTTACAGTGATGCTGTGATGCAGTTCATCTTTGTCTTGGCGATGCTCTTCATGAGTGCCGCCCTCTCGCAGGCAGTGGACATAGAAGGAGTCTTCGGAGCCTTCTACGCCGGACTCATCTTGGGCAGATACATCCCGCATGTGTCGCCGCTCATGAACCGCCTGGAGTTTATCGGCAACGCCCTGTTCATTCCCTATTTCCTCATAGGCGTAGGAATGCTCATCAACGTAGGGCTGCTCTTCCAGGGCGGTCGCATCCTGTGGGTTGTCTTCTGCATCGTGTTCTTCGGCACCGTGGGCAAGGCATTGGCTGCCTATGTGGCGTGCTTCTACAGCCGACTGCCCTGGAGCTCTGGGCACATGATGTTTGGTCTCACCTCTGCCCATGCCGCAGGAGCCATCGCCATGGTGATGGTGGGCATGAGAATCATATTGGATGACGGACGCCAACTGGTAGACGACGACATGCTGAACGGGGTGGTCATCATGATACTCTGCACCTGCATCATCTCGTCGGTACTGACAGACTGGTCTTCACGGAAGATTATCCTGCGTGACAAGCAGTTGCCTGGTGCCGAAGGAGACCAAAAGGCGGATGACGAGAAGATACTCGTCCCCGTGCGCTACCCAGAATATGCCGACAACTTAGTCAATCTCGCCATGCTTATGAGAAACACCAAGCTCAACCGTGGGTTGGTGTGCCTCAACGTGGTGTATGATGACAAAGACATGCGCTACAACCAGGAACAGGGACGGCGCCTTTTGGAGCACTGCTCACAGGTGGCTGCAGCTGCCGACGTAAGGACACAGACGCAGGTACGCATCGCCGTCAATATAGCCAATGGCATCAAGCATGCCTTCAACGAGTTTCAGTGCTCGGAAATCATCCTCGGCATGCACATGCATCCAGAGGTGTCGCAGAAGTTCTGGGGAGAGTTCCACCAGAGTCTGTTCAACGGACTGAGCCGTCAAATCATCATGGCACGCATACGCCAACCGCTCAACACCGTACGCCGCATACAGGTGGCAGTACCCTCAAGGGCTGAGTTCGAGCCAGGCTTCTACCGTTGGCTTGAGCGCCTTGCCCGTCTGGCTGGCAACTTAGACTGCCGCATAGAGTTTCATGCACGGGAGGAGACGCTGCAGCTCATCGCCGAGTTCATCAAGAACCGCCATCACAAGGTGCGCGCAGGATACACCGAGATGAAGCACTGGAACGA
Organism: Firmicutes bacterium CAG:103; assembly: GCA_963600865.1. Classification (GTDB taxonomy): domain Bacteria; phylum Bacteroidota; class Bacteroidia; order Bacteroidales; family Bacteroidaceae; genus Prevotella. The sequence goes on along the minus strand of CAVCDC010000113.1, from coordinate 4,928 downwards.
GTTGCCCCAACTGGCATCCGGCATAGCAGAAGACCATCTCTTCGTCGTCGTCACTGCCCGCAAAGGCACTGTCTCGTTCAAGACGGCATTGGAAAGACTGCCCGAGGAAATCACCCGATTCTTCTCTGGCACAAATCTCATGATTGTCTTCCCCGACCAGTATGGCGACACCTCTGGCGACACACTGACCTTTGCCGAACCGCAACACCAGGAAGAAGAGAGTGCATACAACGTCATCAACAGATGGATAAAGAAAAGGATAAAAAAGACTAACTGAATAACCACCGCATATTTCTGATGTATTTCCTTTGAGAATTATAGGAAAAAGTCTATATTTGCAAAAATATGAATTAACACCAAGCCCAGACGATGAAATATTTGAAATTCTTAGGAATCATCCTAACATTCCTTCTTAATGTCAACACTATGACAGCTCAAGATGTAGGAATAAAGGTCAATGGTATATGCGACACGATTGTTAAAGACCATGACACAATAACACTTTCATTGCCAGAAAATTACAATTCCGAAAAGATTGATTCTATAAAGTGGTTTATCCATTTTAACCAAACAAACAATCAAGAATACACGTGCTTTATATCGGACCAAATAACCCCAACCTTTATAAATAAGCCCCAAATGTTCAATTGTTATTTTTCACAAGCATATCCCAAACAACTAAAAGGTTTCGATTGGGGCTCATTAAAAGAAGTATATCCGTTTGACTGCTATTTTTCATGCAATATATATACGGCAAGCAATCTAAGAAACAACATAACTTATCTCCGCACAGAAAATATAAAATTTGATGTTTTACCCCAAACACCAGTAGTCACATTAGAAAGGGTGTGGACACCAATAGAAGGTGATGAAGATTATCCAGTGGCACAAATTCATGTTGAAGCTGGAGATTTTGAAGAGGGAATGATTTTGGTAGAACAATCAAAAGACAACTTGCCGCCTTATGCTGATACCCTGTTTACAGCAATACCGTTTGAGGGATTTGTTGTCTCACTGGGTTCCTGGAATAATGGCATCCTGTGCTGGGTAAGAAATGAGTATGGACATGCAATGAGTGACATATTAAGTTGCAATTCTTCAAATATTCACTACAACACATTTCAGTCAGACATTCTATTATTGAACGGAAAGGGAATTATTGTCAATCCTCTTTCCAAAACAAAAGTCTGTATCTTTGATAACAGAGGTATCGTAGAATCAGAGTTTTGCACAGATAAAAGAGTTAGCATTCCACTAAAGGAAGGATTACATCTAATAAAATTGACAGACAAAAAGACCAACGTTACAAACAATTACAAAATTTACATAAAATGATTAATATCCATTGTGGCACTTTCATGTTTGTTATCAACAAATAACAGCAAAAAAGTTACTGAGATTAAATGGAGCATCCTAAAATAACCAAAAAGACAAGTTTTTATGATAGACATCAAAGGCATAACCAAGAGTTTTGGCTCGCTACAGGTACTCAAGGGCATTGACCTGAATATAGAAAAAGGAGAAGTGGTGAGCATTGTGGGCCCCAGCGGCGCCGGCAAGACTACCCTACTCCAGATCATAGGCACATTGGACAGTGCCGACACGGGGACTGTCATGGTAGACGGAGTTGACGTGAGCAAGCTTTCCACTAAGAAGTTAAGCGACTTCCGCAACCGACACTTAGGCTTCGTGTTCCAGTTTCACCAATTGCTGCCCGAGTTTACGGCAATAGAGAACATCATGATTCCGGCATTCATTGCCGGCAAGGGACGCAAGGAAGCCAAGGAAAGGGCAGAAGAATTGTTGGCTTTCATGGGACTTAGCGACCGGGCAAGCCACAAACCAGCAGAGCTATCCGGTGGAGAGAAGCAGCGCGTGGCAGTGGCACGGGCATTGGTAAACAATCCCGCCGTGATCCTTGCCGACGAACCGTCGGGAAGTCTCGACTCGAAGAACAAGGCAGAACTGCACCAGCTCTTCTTTGACCTGCGCGACAAGTTCGGACAGACATTCGTCATTGTCACACACGACGAAGGACTGGCATCCATCACCGACCGCACCATACACCTCAAAGACGGAAAAATAGAATAAACTTATGAACAACAAGATAAAACTTGGCGATTACAATCGCCTGAGAGTAATCAAGAAAGTAGATTTCGGCATGTACCTCGACGGAGGTGAAGCCGGCGAGATATTGCTTCCCTCACGCTATGTGCCTGAGGGGACAAGCATTGGCGACGAGATGGAGGTCTTCATCTACCTCGACCAAGACGAGCGTATCATCGCCACCACAGAGAAGCCCCTTGCCAAGGTGGGCGACTTCGCCTATCTGGAGGTGAAATGGGTCAATGAATACGGAGCTTTCCTCGGCTGGGGACTGATGAAGGATATCTTCTGTCCCTTCCGCGAACAGAAAAAGCGCATGGTGATGGGCAACTCCTACATCGTACACATACACATCGACGAGGAGAGCTACCGCATCGTGGCATCGGCAAAGGTGGAACGCTACATGAGCGACGAGCACCCACACTATAGACACGGCGAGGAGGTAGACCTGTTGGTGTGGCAGAAGACCGACTTAGGCTTCAAGGTCATTGTAGACAACGCCCTTCCCGGTTTGCTCTACCAAGACCAGATATTCCAGCCCCTGCATACGGGTGACAGATTAAAAGGCTACATCGGTCGCGTACGCCCCGACGGCAAGATTGACGTCACGCTGCAGAAGACAGGCATGAGCCAGTCGGCAGACTTTGCCGAAACGCTCTACCAGTATCTGCTCGACAACGACGGGGAATGCGACTTGGGCGACAAGAGCGAGGCCGATGACATCTACGAGCGCTTCCACGTCAGCAAGAAAGTATACAAGCGTGCCGTGGGCGACCTCTACAAGAAACGCCTCATCACCATCAGTCCCATGAGCATAAGGTTGGCTGAATAAAACAGCAAGATGGATAAGAATCGGTGCAGATAATTTGGAAGTACAGAGTATTTGTATTATTTTTGCATCGTAATTAAAGTTCGGAGAGCAGAATATGGTCGACATCAAAAAGAGAAGACTACCAGCAGGGATTCAGTCATTTAAAGTTATCAGAAAGGAAAATTACCTTTATGTTGACAAGACTGACATTGTTTGGGAATTGGCGAACAGGGGCAGCAAGTACAATTACCTGAGCCGCCCGAGACGGTTCGGCAAGTCTGTACTTGTCGATACACTGCAAGCATACCTTGAAGGCAGCAAAGAACTCTTCGAAGGCCTTAAAATCATGCAGATGGAAAAAGACTGGAAGCCATATCCCGTCATCCGTCTCGACATGAGCGGAGCTGGCGCTGACGCCGATTCCATCAAGTCTTACCTCAACTATGTATTCGAGACTAACGAAAAGAAATACAAGGTTGATGTAAAAGAGGGCGAGTCACTGCCTGTCAGATTTGAAAAGATTATCAAGGCAGCCTACGAGAATACAGGTCTTCAGGTATGTATCCTTATAGATGAATACGACTCACCTTTGCAGCATTCTTGGAAGACTCCCGAACACGATGCCTGCACTACAATATACAAGTCTGTTTTTGCTGTCCTCAAGATGGCAGACGAATACGAACGGTTTGTTTTCATCACAGGCATCACAAAATTTACGCAAATATCCCTGTTCTCTGTACTGAACAACTTGACCAACATCAGTTTTCTTCCAGAATATGCAACCATCTGCGGGATTACAGAACAGGAGATTGATGAAAATTTCCAACCAGAACTGGAAAGGATACAACTTCTTAACAAGTGGACTGTACAAGAGACACACCATCGGCTGAAGGAATACTATGACGGCTATCACTTCAGCTACGACAACATGGTGGACATCTACAATCCGTTTAGTCTCGTCAATGCCCTGAACCTATCTAAGATCAGCAATTTCTGGTCGGCATCAGGAGCGACTTCATTGCTTCCGAAGTTTGTCGAAGACATTGACATTTCTTTGGACTATTTCGAGCATTGCTATATTGACAGTACAACTCTCGAAACATGCGATGTGGTGGATGGCGGTTCAGAGCTTTTCCTCTACCAGGCAGGTTATCTTACCATAAAAGGATACGAGGATGGTGTTTACACATTAGGATTCCCTAACGAAGAGGTAAGGCAAGCCTTATACAGGCTCGTGGTGCCAGCCCTTACTCTACGCACAAGGTCACAAGTCGTTTCCACGCAAAGTCTCTTACAGAAAATGCTTCAAGACGGCAATGTGGACGAGGCCATGAAAGCACTTAAAGCTCTTATAGCCGATGTACCTTACAGTAACAAGAAATTAGCATCCATGGACATGGAGGAGCGTTACCGACTTATCGTCAGTACCATCTTCAATGCTATAGGTCTGAAAGTTGAAGTAGAGCACATGCTTGCTACTGGCAGGATTGACATGACTGTAAAGACCACCCGTTACATTTATGTCATAGAACTTAAGCTAAACAACGGAGGCAGAGATGCTGCCGTCAAGCAGATTCTCGACCGTCAATACATGGACCCATTCAAGGCCGAAAAGCGCCATATTATAGGCCTCGGCATCGAACTGGACGAAAATGGCAAAGGACTTCTCGGTTGGAAGAAGGTCGAAGAAGCGTAAAGGGGTATTTGGCAAGCATAAAGATGACTGAGTAGTTACAAGTTGGCTTTATTTTCGCTAATAATCCGTAAAAAGAAAGATTTGGTTACCAAATTGGTTGCCAATCCAAAGAAAAGCAACATCTTTGCAACAGGCAACTTTAATACATGCGATTATGTTAGTAGTCAGTACAAGAGATTTCAGAACAAACCAGACCAAATACCTTAACAAGGCTAACTCTGGTGAAAACGTGGTCTTAAAGTCACGTACAGGCAGCTTCAAGATTGTCCCTATCAGCTCTGACGACATTGTCAGCAACAAGAGAGACCTTGCAGC
>CAVCDC010000112.1:0-7631 GCA_963600865.1 Firmicutes bacterium CAG:103 | reverse complement strand
GATAGTTGCCCAAGTATCTTAACATACTTGGCGATGTATCGTAAGATACTTTTTTTATACCTTTTTTTTGATGACTATATCTGTAATTCCTTTGGAACTATAGCCTTGATTTCTTCATCTTCAGTTGTGGACTCTTTGTCTATCTTCAAAGCTCTTTCAGCTAACTTGTAAGCTTTCTTTGATGCGTAAGGAGCATCTTCCGAACACACCGAATTTTCTTGCTCCTCTAAATCGTTTCTGCGATTTACAATATCTTCATCACTCAGGCGACCCGCCATAATTTCATACATGAGCGACTCGTACATATTTCTCAAATTATGCACTTTCGCTGCATATTGTCTATTGGCTTTTGCTTGCGTTTCCAACACGCCATCTCCATATCTTAATGTGAGATAAGAAAGGACGAGTGGTAATACCGTAGTGAGTATGACAGGAATATTGATGGTTATTCCCCATAAGCTAAAAACAGGGAAAATGGATGTCAATGAAGCCAAAGCACCACCTGCCGTAATTACAGTCAACCAACATGTCCACTTCTTTACACACTTTGATTTCTGTATATAAATGTCAGCCTGTTTCTCTTGCATTTTATGAGTCCATCCAACTTTGGTGTAACGAACTTCAATGTTACGATATAAAATTTTTGTCGATTCTTCCATAATCATATTGTATTGGGTATTATTTTTCTATAGGAACTTCTATTCTATCCCTTGCAACAACTATATTGTCGAGAAGCAGATAGCATTCCACATAATGAGGCCCATAAAAGTTTGTGGTCTCCTTCCTTTCATACGAGCCATGGTTTGATGAGTAAATTTCACCTCTGAGACAATGACGACGCTTAGCTTCGTCTCCGACATTACGAACTTTCCACTTTACTGTATAGCCACTCGGAGCATCCGTGTTTTCAATATAGAAATAAAGATTTCGGGCATGTGGTAGCCATTTGTTTGAACTTAAAAAGTCTTTTAGTTTAGCCGGACGAAAACCATTTTGCTCAACACGACAATTGATGTCAAGGTCGTATCTTATGTCAACCTTATATTGGTTTTCTATAAACTGTTCGTTATCGACACAACCTGCGAATGCTTCATTTTTGGCTGTTTGGGCTTTAGGAAACTTGTTTCCATATACGTCTCGCCAAAGTTTATTTCGGTGAGTCTCATCATTTTCATCGCAGGCTTCTTTGGCCTTTTTGTATGATTCTTTGGCTTTATTCCTAAAAGGATGCTTTACTTTTACATCTTGATTACTGCCCAACGCTTGATAATGATCTCTTTTGGGTTGGTCTTTCAGATATTCAAGAAAGTCTCGACTAAGCGTATCAAAAGATGAATACGTAGCTCCATCTAAGTCGGGATTGTTGTTTAGAAAGTTATAGGCTAATGTATCAATTAAAAGTCCGCCCATGCCAACACCGACATTGTTTTTCCATGCACGAGCCATTTTGCATAACAATCGATGATGTGTACCATGATCGTTTTTGAAATCAATCATCGCTTTCTGTTCCAAACGTGGTTTGGTTATACAGTAGCCATTTTTCTTTGTGTCTGGGTATTTGTAATTAACGACATCTTCGTCAGGCTCTTCAAATACAGGTTGAACTTCAAATGTAAAGTCATTAAAGTTCACGTCAACAACAAGTCTGTCAACGAATATTTCTGTAGTTGGATAGCGTTCCTTTAAGGCATTCCGTGTGTCCGTTAGGAGCTTTCTTGGACTGTCTTTGTATTCTTCCCACTTTGACGATGGCATGATGTACAACATATCAAGGTCTGATATGCCGTTGATGCCCGTGTATCTACCATAGGAACCGACTTGTAAACAATTGTCGATTTCCGAATCAGTTTCACGAAAAGTCTTGTTTAGCTTCTTCGTGATTTCCTTATAACGGTTTCCGATTGTTTCTTGGTTTGAGACCTTTATGTTGTCTAAAAACGTCTCGAATGATTTTGCTGTTGTCATCCTGAAAAACTTTTAAAATTATGCTGACCAACCATCAAAAAGCGTGCCAATCAACTTATTTTTGTGCAAATATAAAGAAAAAGGAAGAAAAACAATTGAGTTTGACGAAAAATTATTATCTTTGCGCCAAACGCAAATAAAATAATCGTATTATGGCAGATTTGAATCGCATAAAGGTAGTTCTTGTTGAAAAGAAGAAAACGAGCAAATGGCTGGCAGGAGAACTCGGAAAAGACCCTGCAACTATATCAAAATGGTGTACGAACAAGTCTCAGCCAGATTTGGCGACTCTGTCAGAAATTGCACGTTTGTTGGACGTTGACGTTAAAGACCTAATCAACTCCACCAAGGAGGAAGGTGTAATCTTCTATCGGAAATAAGACAGAAAAGGTACAAAGTTAGTGCATTCTGTCGTGTCTAAGGCATACAAACGGAACATGGACTAACGTGGACAACGCAGAAATGCATGTTCCTGAGTATAATAGTATAATTTTGCATTCAATTATGGCAACGAAAGAAAAAGACAACATAGCAGCATCTCAGAACGAGATAGTACTTGGAGAGAACGAAATGGTTTGTTCTCTCACCAATCGCGTGGTGAAGGCTACGGAAAAGGAAATGACGTTGCAGTCCATGATTGCGATGATGGCCGAGGAGTATGGTTTTGCATCGGAAGACATGGAGCGCGACTTCAAGGTGAAGTATGATGACCCGGACAGCGGCAAGACCAAGACGCAGAAGGTGGACTTGGCCATCTTCAATGCCGGGCATGCCCACGATACCGATGAGCTTATCCGCTTTGTCATCGTTGCCAAGGATGCCAAGGTGAAGCCCAACGACAAGAAGGCTGGCGTGGAAGCCACCACCGACAACATCCTTTGCACCACCGACTGCGAGTTTGCCTGTTGGACTAACGGAGAGGACTTGCAGTATGTACACGCTTGCGAAGACGACTTCGGACAGGTGACTTGCGAAGCCATATCCGACTTCCCCGGCGAGGGGCAGACGCTTGCCGACCTTGAAGCGCAAGGTGAACGCGCCATGCCCCGTAAGCCAGCCAACGAGTCGCTCGTGAAGACTTTCAAGCGTTGCCACGACTATATCTATGGTAATGAGGGAATGAAGAAGACTGCCTTCTGGGAACTGCTCAACCTTATCTTCTGCAAACTCTACGACGAGAAGCGTCGTTTCTCTGATGCGAAAGAAGGTATCAGTTATCGCCGCCGTTTCTGGGTCGGCGTGAAGGAACAGAACACCAAGGAAGGACAGGCCGCCGTGGCTACTCGCATCAAAGGCTTGTTTGAGGATTTAAAAGAGAGTCATGTGTTCAAGGATGTGTTCGACGGCAATGAGCAGATTATGCTTTCCGACCGTGGACTCGCCTATGTTGCCAGTGAACTTGCCAAATACTCCTTCCTCGACGCCACTGTCGATGTGAAGGGCACTGCCTATGAGACCATCGTCAGCAACACGTTGAAGCAGGAGGCTGGACAGTTTTTCACTCCGCGCAATATTATAAAATGTATGGTGGAGATGATGGATCCCGACCAAAACACCCGTGTGCTCGACCCTGCCTGTGGTTCGGGCGGTTTCCTTGTGATGGTGCTCGACCATGTGCGCAAGAAGATTACCAAGAATCTTTATCCCGACCTTGACGAGGTGCGTCTGGAAGCCAAGTACAACTCTCCCGAGGTGGACGAATCCGTGCGTGAGTATGCCGAGAAGATGATATTCGGTTTCGACTTCGACCCCGACTTGAAGAAGGCTGCACGCATGAACATGGTGATGTCTGGCGACGGACATTCCAATATCTACAACATCAACTCGCTTGACTATCCTCATGGCAGCAAGCCCGACGTGCCCCTCATTGCCAAGGCTGTGAACGAAAGCATTGAGCACAGTGCCGACAAGGACTTCCATTTCGGGACATCCAAAGACAATGCCCAAGGCAAGTTTGACATGGTGTTTACGAATCCGCCTTTCGGTACCAAGGTCGAGGTGGATCAGGAGATAGCGGAGCGTTACGAACTCAACAGCAAGGCACCCGAAGTGCTCTTCATCGAAGCGTGCTACAACTTCCTGAAGCCGGGCGGTAAGATGGCTATTGTTCTCCCCGACGGCATCCTTGGCAACCCGAATACGGAGAGTGTGCGCCTGTGGATATTGAAGCATTTCAAGTTGATTGCCAGCGTTGACCTCCCCGTAGAGACCTTCTTGCCACAGGTGGGCGTTCAGGCTTCACTGCTGTTTCTCCAAAAAAAGACGGATGCCGAGATGCTTGTGTCGCTCGAAAAAGAAGACTATGATGTGTTCATGGCCATTGTGGAGCAAGTGGGCAAAGACCGCCGTGGCGTACCCGTCTATGAGAAAGACGATGATGGTGCGGAGATTCTCTTTGAGCACACCAAGAAGTGGCTTTCCATAGCAGAGAACGGTAGAGAAATTGTAAAACAGCGCAAAGAGCGCATCAAGCATCTTGCCGACGACCTGCCCAAGGTCGCCAAGGCTTATGCGGAGTTTAGGGAGGGACGAGTATGAAGACTTCCACTATAAAATTTGGAGAAATACGCCAATTCAATTGCCGCCTTGACGCACCTGTTCATTTGAGTTCTGGTGTTTCAGCAAAGCGTCTCATAGGGGCTTGCCCTTATGAGGTATTAACGATTGGCGACGTATCTGAGCGTGTATGGCATGCAGGTCGTTGGAGACGAGTTTATGTAAACGATCCCAAGACTGGCGTTATTTTGTTAGGCAGTTCTGCAATATTGAAATCAGACCTTTCAAAAGAAAAGAGGATTTCGGTCAAATATACAGAAGACAAAGAGGACAAAGCACTTAAAAAAGGTTGGACTTTAATATCTTGTTCTGGCACAATCGGCAACTGCGCATTCGCTAACGCGCAACATGCTGAGAAGCTTGCTTCTCAGGATGTTATTCGGGTTTCCCCGAATAACATCCTGAGAGAAGGCGTAATTTACGCCTTCTTGGCCTCCAAGTTTGGATATTCAATGCTTACTCAGGGTACTTTTGGCTCTGTTATACAGCATATTGAACCCGAAAATGTCAAATCCATCCCCATCCCCCACTTTTCTGAGTCCTTCCAAAAGGAAGTGGATGACTTGATGCAAGAGTCTGCGCGGCTGAGGGAAGAAGCGACAGATGCTTTGGAAGCGGCTAAAGAAGAATTGTCATTATTCATCGGAGTAAACCATAAGAGCAATAAATATAAGACAGACACAGTGTCTTCCAAAGCAATTTGGAACTCATTGCAGCATAGATTAGACCCTCCTGCTCTTATGAATGATGGAGTTATAACAATGAATCAAGTTTCTTCGGTATTTAACCATAAGACAATTGGTGAGATAAACGCAAAGGTGCATCGGCCTGGAATATTTAAGCGAAGCTATGTAGAAAATGGTTTACCGTATATTAAAGGCTCTGAGATATTCTTGACAAATCCATTCCGCAGATGCGAACATTTGTCTAAGACAAGAACGCCTTTTGTTGAAGAAATGGCACTTTCAGAAGGACAAATTCTTATAACATGTGCTGGTTCTGTTGGTAACATCAAAATGATAACCAAGGAATATGAAGATAAGGGAGCTATTGGTTCACAAGATATTATCCGTCTAATGTCATGTGATAGTTTGTATACAAACGAATACCTTTTCACTTATCTACAGATGCCTTTTGTCTTTGACTATATACAATCCATGAAATACGGCTCCGTTATAGAACGTATAGAGCCATTTCATGTTGAGTCAATACCGGTTGTTGAACCGACTAAAGAACTGTCGGCAAAGATTTCCAGCTTGATTAGACAATATATGGACAAGACATACCGAGCATTTAATTGCGAAGAGCAAGCCATTTCCATGGTGGAACAAGAAATCGAGAGTTGGAACAAATAAGAGCACAACGTTATGAGCAAAGACATAATACAAACGAATGAGGCCATGGATGGCGAATACCAACAGTTGGTCAACAAAATATCCACTCTTTGGATTCAAGCCAAAGAGCAGGCTATCCATGCCGTCAACACCCAGTTGCTTGAAACCAACTGGCAGACTGGCAAATATATCGTTGAGTATGAGCAAGGAGGCAAGGCGCGGGCTACATACGGCAAGCAGCTGCTGGTGAACCTTGCCAAAGACTTGACCCTCAAAAACGGAAAAGGGTTCAACCGTTCCAACCTCACCTATATGAGGAAGTTGTATCTGACATTCCCAAAATGTGGGACGCTGTCCCACAAATTGACATGGAGCCATTATTATGAGATTTTGAAGTGCGAAGACTCTCTTGAAATGCAGTTCTATATGAAAGAGAGCATTCTGGAGAATTGGACTGTAAGGGAGTTGAAACGCCAGATGAAGAGTTGTCTGTTTCAACGCCTTGCATTGAGTACCGACCGTGAAGGAGTCTTGGCATTGGCAAACGAGGGACATCAGGTGATGACGGCGCAAGACATCATCCGCGACCCGTTTGTATTGGAGTTCACCGGTCTCCCACAAAAGAAACGGTACAAGGAGGGAGAGCTGGAGAAAGCTCTGAAAGACAACATGGAACAGTTCCTGCTTGAACTGGGCAGAGGCTTTGCTTTCGTAGGACGACAATATGTCATGCAGATTGGAAGTCGCCAGTTCAAGGTGGATCTTGTGTTTTACCATTGTGTCCTGAAATGCTACATATTGATCGATTTGAAGCGGGCAGAGATAAAGCATGGTGACATCGGACAGATGAACCTCTATCTCAATTACTTTACCGAGGAAGTATGCCAACCCGATGACAATCCACCGATAGGCATCGTGCTTGGAGCGAGAAAGGACGAACTGTTGATGGAATATGCCCTGCAAGGAATAACCAACCAACTGTTTACCGCTCGTTATCAGCTATACCTGCCCAAGCGAGAAGAACTGCAAGCACAGTTGAACAAATTACTGGAAGAAACAGAACCATAAGTTTAACTTGCCAACCATCAAAGAATAACGAATATGTCGCAGTTGAGAAAAGAAAACATAACGTGTCCACACTGCCACCAAGAAGGAGAGTTTACCTTCTGGTCGTCAGTGAATGTGAGCTTGAACCCCGAACTCAGAGAAAAGATATTCTCCGAGGAGTTGTTTATGTATCATTGCCCTCACTGTGGTAAGGTGACTGGCATACCGGCAGGTTTCCTCTATCACGACATGGAGCACCAGTTCATGCTGTTCTTCGACTTCTTCAAGCCAGACGATTATGATTATGAACCCATGGAACTGCCAGAAGGCGGATTAGGGATGGATGGCAATTACACTTTCCGTGGAGTGTTCGGTTTGAACCGCCTGAAAGAAAAGATACTCATCCTTGAAAAAAGGTTGGACGACGTGGCGATAGAACGCCAGAAATATATGATAGCCCATATCCTCAACCCAGACTTGGCAAAGAAAGGCTACGACCTCTACTTCGACCATATCGAGGAGCCAACCGACGAGTTCCCTTATGGAACCATCTTCTTTGTATATGACGACGAAGAGAACGAGCGTATGATGCAGGTGCGCTTCGCCATGGACAACTATTACGAGCACAAGATGGCATGCAAGATGGATCCTCGCATGGCAGTGAAAGGCGTGCAGTGCGTTGACGAAGGATGGATTAGCAAACAACTAAAGGAGGAATAGCCATGACGA
>CAVCDC010000111.1:0-7863 GCA_963600865.1 Firmicutes bacterium CAG:103 | reverse complement strand
CGCTCTGCTTCAATTCTTGGAGCAAAGCGATGCGCTTCTGTTGGGCAGATATAACCTTATCTATCTCGGAACATCTCTTGTCGAGATAAGAGGCAATGATTGATTGCTCGTTCAAGGTGGGCAAAAAAATAGTTTGTCCCAAATATTCGCTTACCTTCAAATTTTGGATTCCCGTAGTCTGGTTAAAGTACAGAATGTTCACCTTGTTTGCATACATAGCATAGAAGTAGTAAAACAAATAATTATCATTATTGTAATTGTTTACAGTTATGAAATGCATGAAATTTGAACATGTAGCACTGCCTTTATAATTGAATCTTACTATTCGCCCTACAGGTGCGGCATCGCCACCTCCTGATTTTTCTATTAGAAGGTCTCCTTTGTGTAATATTCGCCCCTCTAATTGCTTTGGCTGAATATTCCTTACGGTATTATTCTCTAATTTCAAACAACCATGGGAATAATCAAAGTCTGCCGCACGAAAACAAACGATGTCATCGCTATTTCCCATTTCATCTTCGCCCCATACACCAGCAGAAGAATGAGAGAGCAGGAACTTTATCCTACTTCTATTCCAAGAAGCAGGAATGTTTCCAACCCAATCAATACCAGAGTCCTTATATTTTTCATAAATATTCATACGTCTTAATCTTCTTTAAGATGAGACAGTTCTTTATTCAATGTGCCGTCAAGACACGCCAACTCCGCGAGAATCTCCTCACTGCTACGTAACGGACGATACTTGTAGAACAAACGGGTAAACGGAAATTCGCATCCCACTTTGTCCTTGCTTCTGTCCATCCAAGCATCGGGAGCGAAAGGCACGACCTCTGTCTTGAAATATTCCTCGATGTCTCGCTTCATTGGAATCTTTTCCGTGTCGTTGAGATTTGTGTCGATGACCCACTCTCCGCTGTTTTTGAACGGATCCACATAGACAATCGGAGCGTCCTCGCTGATTTCACCGAACGTATCACGAATTTGCTTCTGCTGCGCCTTGGTGGTCTTGATTTTGTTCTCCTTCAAGAAAGCGAAGAAGTCGTGGTCACACCGTGTCTTGTCGATGTTGTCCAGTTGGGCAATGTCACGCAACATGATGTTCTTCTTGTCGTCGGCATCAAAATACTCACTCTCACACAAAGCTTCATATTTGTCGGCGATGTTCTCAAACCACAGGCGCAGAGGGCGACGAACAGCCACGTTGGTATAGAGGAAGTCATCGTAGTCGAGTACCTTGGCTATCTCCAGATGTTCAATCTCACCTGTTTTCTCATACTCAATGTCACGGTTGTACGACTTGTATTCCTTGTAGATATCGAAGATTTCCTTGGTGCCCTCGTCACTAATCTCGTAACGCTTCTTGCCCAAGTTCTTTTGGAGCAGATTGGTAAACTCCTTGGTGTGGGCTGCGTCAATGAAAAGAGCCTTGTGGTATTTCTCCGCAGGACGCTTGTTATCGAGAATCCACAGATATGTGGTGATGTCCGTTCCATAGAACAGGTTTTTCGGCAACGCAACGATAGCGTCAAGCAAGTTGCGGTCGAGCAGCATCTTGCGGATGTTGCTCCAGCCACTGCCGGCATCGCCATTGAACAAAGGCGAGCCATTCAACACAATACCGATGCGGGAACCAGCCTGATTGTCCATCTTGGAAATCATGTGCTGCAAGAAAAGCAGAGAACCGTCGGAGGTGGAAGGAAGTCCGGCCTCGAAGCGTCCGCCCTGGCAGTTGTCTTTTAGTACGGCTTTCTTCACATTCGTGTCCTTGCCCCAATCCACGCCAAAAGGAGGATTGGCCAACATAAAGTTGAACTTCTTGGCAAACAACTTGTCGTCAGCCAAGGTGTCGCCTTGGAAGAGCTGTTGGTCGAGGTCTTGGTCATCGCCCTTCATCAGAAGGTCGGCCTTACAGATGGCGTATGTCTTCTCACTCAGTTCCTGGCCGTAAAGATACACTTTCAGGTTCTTGTTCTGAGCCATTTCCTGCAAGTGCTCGCGTCCTACGGTAAGCATACCGCCGGTACCGCAGCATGGGTCATAGATGGTAAAAGCCCTGCCGGGAATGAACAGGTCTTGTTCCTTGCCGCACATCGTAAGGCTCACCAACAGTTTTACCACCTCCCTCGGCGTATAGTATTGACCGGCCTTGGTGTTGGTGGACTCCTTTGAACGTCGGATAACAATCTCGAAGATTGTACCCATCATGGCGTTGCTCACCTTGCTCGGATGAAGGTCGGCCTTCTCCACAAACTGCTGGATAACGGCGAACAGCTTGTTGCCTCTGTCCAGTCGGGAGTATATCTTCGACAAGTCCACCTCTTCGCTCTCACCGTCCTCATGTACGAAGTTGGCGAGAATATCCTTCACGTTGTCCGTGAAGCCCTCGATATAGGTCTTGAAGGAGTCGCCCACATGGTCTGGGGCGTTGAGTATCTTCTTCAGCGACAGTCCCGATGTATTGAAGAATGTAATGCCGTTCTTTTTCATCAACGCCTGAAGCTTGTACTTGCGCACTTTCTCGTCGAATGTATTCAGCTCGTCGAGAATCACATTGTATTTGTCTTCAAGTACACAGTCCAAACGCCGCAACAAGGTAAAAGGCAATATCACGTCCTCCACCTCGGAGTCATCATAGGAGTTACGGATAACCTCCTTGATGTCCCATATAACGTTAGCTAATTCCTGTTCTGTCATATCTTATGTTGTCTTTATTTTTCTTTATTATGTCCCAATCAAGAGCATTTATTTCTTTGTCTGGGTGTTCGTCTAAATATTTAGCGTACCATATGATCAAATCACACATTCCCAAGGCATAACTTTTCAACATATATGTCGAATTTTTCACTGTTGGAAGATATTGGCTGAAAACCGTAACCGCTCCTTGTTCTGACTGTCTTGATGTATGTACAGTTGAGCCTGTCGCGAAAATTATATTTTTAACCATTTCTTGAAGCAGTCTCGGTAATACTTCCTTTTCAGTATTAACAGGGTACTTCTCATATAATTTATCTCCCGAAAGTTTATTCGCGAGAAATAAGCTGATTGCACTTAGATTCAACTCGTCTTTTTTCTTGGAGTCTTTTTTCTCAAAGATTGGTGGTACTATACTATTGTCTATCATAGAACGGAATATGTGTTCAAGAATCTTCCTTACATCTTGAAATCTGTTATTATAATCCTTGTCCGCCGTTTCATTTGGAAAATGTATGGGCAAAAGCAGGTCTTCCATCCAAACATAGACTTCATTAGGCAATCCGGATTTTTCTATTGCTCTAAAGACTCTTGGGTATAGGTCATTTCTTACAATGAATTCATGCTTTTTCCTTGCATGAATACAAATCCTATGAAACAATATTTCCCGGTCTACATTCTTGGAATAAAAACCTTTTGACCAATCCTTATCCCATAGCTTCCTCGTTTCTGGTATCAAATCACTGATATTCTCTTCACTCTGTCCAGAAAGGATATACCAATTTATTCTTCTGCCATAAAGATGTGCAAACTCTTGCAGACGGTTCAACACATTTGACAAAAAGCGCGAAGCATTGTCCACGTCGTCTTTTTTATATTGGCATTTTGCATCCAAAATAATAGCATCCCAGCGTGTATAGTCTTTGTCCAAAGCCTTTTCTGCATCTTCCCAACAGGAAAAAGGTACTAATTGCAGATTATAATCCTCTGCTTCAAGGGGATATGAATCTAAAATCTCTGGATCATTTTCTACCCAAAGGACTTGGAACATTTCGTCATTTCTCATCATTTTCGCCCTCCTCGGCTACATCTACATTGTTAAATTTCAAAACATAAGTTACAGGAAACTCATCTGTTGGTGTGGAACGCACTTCGACGCTTCCGAGGTGTTCCATGATGTTTTTTATATCTGCACCACCAATTCCGGCATGATTCCCTTCGTGTAAAGAAGTGCTATATCCATAGGTCAGAACCATATTGGTGTCAACTCCTTCCTTAAACGGCAAGCCATTGTTAGAAACGGATATACAGACATTGTCACCATCAAAAGACCACTCAAAATGAATCTCATGTTTCGGGCTTGATCCGTCTTTGAAACCATGAGCTTTTGCGTTTGCTATAATATTGTCGAATACCCGCTCAACTAAAGATACAGGAATATTCATGCTTATGACTTTATCATCCGCCATGGGGCATGAAAGGCAGATTTCCATATCGGGATTCTGCTGTTTGTCTATGTAAGAACGCAAGAAAGCACTTGGCTCTACCTTTTCCAAATTCGACCAATCATAATCCACGTCTGCCAGGTATTCTGTCTGGATAGACAAACTCTTCAAACTATAGGTCATTGCATCCAGTAATGTTGAAACATTAATGGGATTAACACGACCGATTGTATCGTCAAGACATAAGTTCCCTCCGTTACGCCGAACTGCGCTCATCAAAGTGTTCCATTTTGAGGAAATCGCAGACACGCTTTGTGACAAAGCGTGTTTTCTTGTCCTTATCTCTCTCTTGTAATCAACAAACGCTTGCTGAAGCTTAACCTTAGCTTCACTCTTTGAATTGATGGCATCCTGCTTGGTTATAGCATTTTGTCTTTCTATTGAAGGAAGAATTATGGAAATTTCCTCTATTGCACCTTTTGAAAGATTTGGAACGACACAACCGTCAGACATCATCTTTGCCTGTTTACCCACTTCTTCAGAAAGCAAACAACGAAGCAAATACTCTTCTGTGATTACTCCATCCTTTACCTTAAAAGGAAAAACATTAAGGCTTAATGCTACAGGTGCGTGTGAAGAAACTCCTTGAAGCTTACCTACCTTGAACTTCCCCCATGAATATGCCAAGAGGAAACAATTTTCTGTTTGTAGAGATGCACTTTGTCCTTCTCTACACATGGTTTGAGGTTTGATTAAACAATCAAGAAAATCCTCGGACAAATCCTTTACGGTCACGAATGGGACATCCGTTCTATGCTGATTCCGGCACACCCTTGGTAAAAAATCTATGACATCCTGTAACTTTACCAGCTTTTCTTCGCCATTGCGAGGAATAGGAATGACATTTTCTACCAAATATCTCGTAGGCAAGAGGTTAAAAGAGTCAACCAGATTAGGCACTCTCCCTACCCACACATATTCTTCATCATGTTGTTCTATAGTCTCAATGATGGAGTTAACCTTTAGTTGTTTCTCTTTCCAACCCTCTATATTATTAGTGGAGAGGAAATTGTCGCCAGAGGCATCTGCAAGACAAACAAGCCCCTGATTGTCTTTCTTTACAACGACAATGCACATTTTTGCAGAGCTATAAGGCTCAAATATTGCAGGTAACGTTATGACCAAAATAGAATAAGTGGGCTTCTTGTCATGCAATAATGCCTTACGAAATTCGTACCATCCTTGTGAAGCAGTACAAAAATTACAAGGCAAAACGCAATACATCTCTCCATTTTCCTTTAATGCGCCTTCAGCATAATCGATGAATGCAGAAACAATAGTTCTGCTGTCACGCATTGGCAATATAGGAGGAAAAGAGAATATATAATCATATTTCTTTCTTGCGCCTTTTTGCATCGCAGACTGATCATTAGAGAACAAGCTGTCTTTACATTGAATATTTGCGTCTATATTTTGAGAATCCAAAAGGATTTTGGAATACGCCCAAACTGGAACGTACAATTCTTCCGTATCATAATGACATTCCACCTTCTGGTTCAATGCAAAAGATGCCAAGCCAGCAAACGGAAGAAACACTTCATCGCCAGTTTTACACTCGGCGAGTTTCAGGCAAAGTTCAACTATGGATTTTGGTGTTGTAAAATCCATATTGCTGCGAATATAGCCTCTTGAGCGTTGTCTTGTCGTATCTTTCGAGAAATACATATCTCCATTCTCATAACAATACCATGCTACGCTTTTATATTCGTTCTGCAGAGAAAGCACTTCTTCTTCTGTAAAATACTTACTCAAATCAAAGCAATAATCATGCAATGCCACCACAACGCTATTGTTTGCATCTTCGCGAACAGCATAAAGAGACACCAACAATCTTTTATAAACATTATCTGCAAAGCGATTTTTGTCAGTAACGGCCTTATAATAGTTGCCGATAATGTTCTTGGCATTTGAAGAAAGAATAGAGGTCTGTACCATATCTACAATATTTAAAAATTCAACGTCTATAATGCGGTGTCATTTAGTTCGACGAGTGCAAAGTTACCGTTCTTCTGTGCAGTCATTCTGCATAGACAAATATTTCTTTAGATTTTCTTGGATTTTGTCCCGAATCTCAACGCGGAACCACTCTGGAGACACCACTTCCACGTCAGGAATAAACGAGAATATCTGTTGTCGTAGTTCCCGATTAGGTTTTACCCTTATGCTTACCGTACATGGCTCGTCCGCCAGTCTTTGAGTCTGGTGGATTGGTTTAGAAACGACATAGGGGAACCGCTTTTCGGAAAACCTTAGCACTATCTCTTCCGTGGCGACGCTTTCATCATATGGAACAGACACACCTATCACGTCATCGAAAAAGGTGGAGAAATCCACAGTTTCATTCTTGACGAAGGGTTTATCTGACAAGTTGTATTCCTCTATTCTGTCCAATGCATAGCTTTCAATCCTGTTTTTTTCGCCGTTCATACCGAAAAGGAACCAACGGCCATTGTACTGCTTAATATAATAAGGATGCACCAATACCAGCCTTTTATCCTTTCCGAATGACTGATAAGACAACTCAACAGCTTGATGGTTAATGGTGGCATCTATCAAGCCAGAAAGATGTTCCAACCCTTTCAGCATGTCATTCTGCTCAAAAGAAATCAGATTTTCGGAGTTGGCCTTTACACCGAAACGGTATTCAAGATTGGAAATGACCTCTTCCAGCCAAGCGTTTGCAGGAATGCCACGGTATCTGTTGAGCATTTCAATGGTGGAGCGAAGATTGGTAAGCTCCTCCGTTGACAGTTCGTTCTTGAATATCGAAAAGTCAGGGTCTGTATAATGATAAAAACACTTCTTACCTTCATAAGGAGTAGCTTTTATGGGAGCATTGTATGGCCCCATTCGCAAGTTGGCAATATCATCACGTATCTGCCGGGGACTAATATTATAGCCCAGCTTGTCGCTGACGAAATCAACCAAATCGTCAAAACTAAATTTCCGATGCTCGTTACTGAAGCATTGATCCAGAAACTTATAACGTAAGTAAGCGTTCTTGTTTACAGGCATGTTCCTTTATTCTATTCCATTCGTATCAGTTCATTTACATCCACTTCAAGACATTTGGCTATTTCTATAAGATTTTCCAAACTTGGTTGTGCGGTATTCGTACACCATTTGGAAATCGTAGCTTGGCCTTTTCCTAACTGTTCTGCCAGCCATTTGTTGCTTCGTCTTTTCTCGGCCAAAACAACTTTTATACGGTTTAGAGCTTTATTGTCAGCCATTACTATCCAATTTTAGAATATTCATATTACAAAGGTAAAACTTTTTCGGATGAATGTTTCTTGGAGAGGCAAATATTTTCCATATTCGAGAATTATTTTCCTATCACAGCTCATATCCTACTTCTTTGACGGTACAAAAAAAAGACCTGAATGCCGCAGCAAACAGATCTTCTTGTGTGTCGTATACGTGTCTACAAGCTTTTATTGACTTAGCAAAACTACTCCAAAGCGATTGGCCTCTTTCGGAGAGAACTGATTGATGCCTCCTAAACTGGTGGCATTGAGAGCTTCTTTGCGAACTCCACGCTTCATCAGTTGCTTGCCGATGTACTTGGCTCTTTCTATGCTTAGGTGACGGTTGCGTTTGTCAGAACCTGTAGCTTTATCCGCTGCTCCAGAGATGTGAACAGTCAAGTTCTGCTCTATTGCAATCT